>JAZODQ010000078.1:0-12934 GCA_045597105.1 Acetatifactor sp. | reverse complement strand
GGTTTTTTATTATGCAAGAGGATTTTTATGAATCAGTATCAAAGCCATTGAGGAATAAATTGATATTTGAGATGGCGAAAGACTATGCATTTGATTATATGGATGGAATTTCAGAGCGGTATGTGTATCCAAAGGAGGAGGATTTATTAAAGCTTAAGAATTTTTATGAACCACTACCTCAAGTTGGTACAGATGAAGAGGAAATTTTGTTAACACTTCATCAAAATGGTTCGCCCAATACATTAGCACAGACTGGTGGAAGATATTATGGATTTGTAAATGGTGGTGCGTTACCGGTCACACTTGCAGTCAAGTGGTTAACTGATGTGTGGGATCAGAATTCTGTACTCTATGTTGCATCACCTATTGCAGGTGTAATTGAAGAAGTATGTGAGAAATGGATTGTCGATTTGTTTGGGCTTCCTACAGAAACAGCGATGGGATTGGTGGGAGGTTCTTCGGATGCATCTCTATGTGCACTGACCGTTGCGAGAAATACCATATTAGAACGTAATGGTTACAATATTTATGAAAATGGATTAATGGGTGCCCCTGAGATCCGTGTTGTATTAAGTGAAAACGCTCATGCAACCATCTTCAAAGCCTTATCTATTTTGGGTATCGGTTCCAAAAATATAATTAAGGTAGAGTCAAATCCAGATGGGACATTACGTTTGGACAAGTTGCCTGAATTAGATGAAAAAACGATTTTGATTCTTCAAGCTGGTAATGTAAATACAGGAGCATTCGATCAATTCGATACACTCTGTGATTTGGCCAATGAAAAGAATGCATGGATCCATATTGATGGAGCGTTTGGACTATGGGCAAAAACAAGCAAGGAATATGCTTATCTAGCAAAGGGAATGGAAAAAGCTACGTCGTGGTCTGTCGATGCACATAAAACATTAAATGTTCCATACGATTGTGGAATTGTTCTTTGCAAATATCGAGATGCATTCTGCAAAGCATTACAAGCCAATGGAGACTATATCATTTACAGTGGAAAACGAGATGGCATGTTATATACAACGGCTATGTCAAGAAGAGCAAGATCTTTCGAATTGTGGGCTGCAATTAAGTACTTAGGCAAAGAAGGAATTGGAACTCTTGTGGAAGCTCTTTGTAAGAATGCAAAAACCTTTGCTGAGCGACTATCACAACTTGGATTTACAATACTGAATGATGTTGTGTATAACCAAGTACTGATACAGTACGTAGATGATGAGATGACAAAATGTGTTCTTGAATATATCCAAGAGGATCGTGTGTGTTGGTGTGGACCGACACAATGGAAAGGAAATATGGCAATTCGATTAAGTGTATGCTCTTGGGCGACCACAAAGGAAGATCTTGAATTATGTATCGATAGTTTTAAAAGGGGAATTGAATATACAAAAAAGAATGGAAAATAAACGGAGCGACAAATCCCAATTGTGCGAGCTCTTTTGCGAGCAATGACAATTAAACGAAGTTCAATGGTATGGATATAAAAAACTTTGAATTTTCCAGAATAAATGAATGAACAGAGGGAGCACAAAAAGATGAATAAAGGATACAACAGGGTATGGTTTGGGGGAATAATTCTTCTGGCAGACATACTGTTATCATGGATATTTTTTAGCATATGCGACATGTGGCTATGTGATATATTCGGATCGGATATTGTGGAATATGAAAATTGGCTTGGGAATTTGGATAACCCGGTGGCATACAGATTTGGAATCGGAAGTGTAGAAATCCTGATTACTCTGCTTCAGGCAGTTCTGTTTGTGTATATAGAAATTATGTTGTATAAAAAGGAAAAAGCTTTCAAGGTGTATACATGTATTGCTATTCTTATACATGTACTTAATTTTTTGCTTTGGATATTATTTTATATTGATTGGAATGCATGGATTAGTATTCAGGAGTTTTTGTTGCCACAGTATATAATCCAAGAGATATTGTATAATACATAAAAAGGGAGAATATCCAAACAGACCGCTTACGGAGGAAGTACGGTGCAAAAGCTTTGGAGCATGCATATGTGGAAAAAGAGTTTAAAGGAAAGGCGCGTGCAGATAAGTAAATGGAATACATGATAATATTTATAGTTACATTTTTTGCCGGTATGGGTGCCGGCCTCGGAACAGGCTTTGCAGGGATGAGTGCCGCAGCCGTAATCAGTCCCATGTTGATTACCTTTTTACACATGGAGCCTTATACGGCGGTAGGTATTGCACTGGCTTCGGACGTGTTGGCTAGTGCGGTTTCTGCTTATACCTATGGTAAGAATAAGAATCTGGATATTCGAAATGGTTTGCTGATGATGGCAGCAGTCCTTTCTTTTACGGTGGTGGGAAGCTATGTGTCCAGTTTGGTGCCATCTGGCACCATGGGTGGGTTCAGCACGGTTATGACGCTGTTTCTCGGTCTGAAATTCATATTTAAGCCGGTGATGACCACAAAGCAGGATATGGAAATGGTGAGCCGGAAGAAAAAAATTGCAGGGTCGCTGATTTGCGGTGCATTAGTGGGATTCATCTGCGGATTTGTAGGTGCCGGCGGTGGCATGATGATGCTTTTGATTCTCACAAGTGTTTTGGGATACGAATTAAAAACAGCTGTGGGAACCAGTGTATTTATCATGGTTTTTACTGCTTTGACCGGAGCTGTGTCACATTTCTCTTTCGGAGATATGCCAAGCATGTTGGTAATGGTACTTTGTATTATTTTTACGTTTCTCTGGGCGCGTATTGCAGCGGTATTTGCGAACAAAGCAAAGCCCGAGACATTGAACCGTGCAGTAGGTGTGGTACTGACAGTATTAGGCGCTGTGATTCTGGGGTTCAATTATTTATTTTAAATAGTTTAACGGAGGTGTCGAAATGGACAAGAAGGGAACTGTATTATTTGTATTACGTTATGTAATCATGGCTATTTTGGTGGAAGCCATCTCTGTAGCAATAGACTTTTTCATGAAGAAGCCTATTGTACTGCAGGAGGTTTTGATTGAGGGTGTGACCTTTATAGCGGTATTTTGCTTTATGGCACTGATCAGCAGATGGGCAAACAGCACGAAGAAATAAAAGATTAAGAAAGAGCACCCTGGGAAGCCATGGGGAGGATTTGCAAATGAAGAGAATTGCACATGTGTACATAATACTTTTTCCGTATCTGTTTGTTGTAACGCTATATTGGTTGATTTGCAGTCTGGATGAGGTAAAATGGCTGATTCCGGCTGTATTATTGGTGGGATTGTGCAGTACGCTGGGTGTGGCGTCAGTAATCGTAGCGGATATCATCTCGGGTTTTAAACTATCACCATTTGAGGCCTGTGTATGGAATCTGGTAATCAGGGCAGGACATTTACCTGCGCACTTGCTTTGCTTGCTCTTGTTTGGAGGTATGATGAATCCATTTCTGATGCTGATGAGCTGGATTCCCCTGCTTCTGAGTATATGTCTGCAGGGAATTGCCGGTTTTGCAAGCATCGGCGCCTGCATCAGTGGGGGCAGGAAGAAGATTTGGCATCCGGGAATTGCTGTGTTATTTGGATTTTTGTCATTTATATACGTACTTGATTTTATTGTGGCAATCGTTATGCTTGTGATGGCAGACGTGGCGAAGAAAAAAGCAGCGAAGCAGGCTTAAAAGAGGCAATAACAATAGCCGGATGGTCATATTTTATCCCTTTTCTCTCATATACTGTAGGGAGAATACTTTAGGGAGAGAATATGGAAAATTTAAATAGTACGGCAAAGATGCACAAGATTACGCTTCAAAACCGAAAGTCCTGCACCATGTGCGGTGTAAAGGATGTGAAGGCGTTTGATTTAAATGAGATTGTTTTGGTGACGGAAACGGGGCACCTGACTATTAAGGGCAGGGACCTGCATGTGGGACGCCTGACGCTGGACAGGGGTGAGGTGGACATCGATGGGCAGATAGACAGTCTGATATATTCCGATCACGCAGGCCCGGAAAAAGGAGAATCCATGTTAGCCAGATGGTTCCGCTAAGAGGTGGGCATCATGTCGGTAGAAACAAGTTTTTTGCTACATAGTCTGAAGTATGGCTTTGGACTGGCTTTTTTATATGATGTTCTCAGGCTGTTAAGGCTTACGATTCCGCATAAGGGACTGGTGATTTCCTTGGAGGATATCGGGTTCTGGATGTATACTGCAATCAGGGTGTTTATCATGATGCAGGAGGCCTATAATGGTTCCATCCGCTGGTTCTCCGTGATGGGTGGACTGGCAGGTGTGGTTATGTATTACAAGCTTTTCAGTCCTTTGTTTATCAGATACGGAACCCGGATATTGGGGGCAATATTTGGCAGATTGGGTAAAATCTTGGGAAAAATCCAAAGTATATGCAAGGTTCCGGCCATGAAAACCGGACAAAGGTTATCCAAGCTGAAAAAGAAGTTGACGCGCCTTAAGAAAATGCTTAAAATGACCTTATAGAGCAGAAAAGTGCCTTATGATGTAAAGGAATGGTAGATTTATGGCAAAGAAAAAGACCGCATCCCGGAGAAATAAACAGGATCGATTCATGGTATATATGATTTCTTTTATCGTGATTCTTATCATGGTGGTGGTTGCCGTTAAGAGCATGGATATCCGTGCGCAGCTGGCAGAGCAAACGGCGAAGAAGGAAGAGCTTACCGAGATAAAAGAAGAAGAGCAGGCTTACGCTAAGGAATTAGAGGAGATGGAAAAGACAGTAAAGACCAAAGGCTTTGCCGAGGAAGTAGCCCGGGATGTGCTGGGTATGGGATACGAGGATGAGATTCAATTTGTAGAAGAGAAATAAAATGAAAGCAGGAGCCGGGAGGTTCCTGTTTTTTTGCGTGACTACGCGTAGTCTGTCGTAAAGTTTGTGGTCCTCCACATCTGAATTTGACAAAAACCGAAAAAGCAAATCCCTATAATGATACTCACGTTTTGAAAATCAGTATGCTCAGGAAGGGACGTCAGAAACGTGGCCTATATGAGAGAAAGGTTAGGGACATCATGGTAAGGGAACTGGGATATGCGGACATCGGTTTGCCGGATATGTGTAAAGACAGGCTGCTGCATTATGCAGGTATGTTGGATGAGCTGGCAATGGGAATTATCGGTCCTGTGGGTAGCGGATGCTTTATTCGTGAGGAGCAAGTGGAAGATGCACAGGAGGATGGCATACATAGTATTTTACAAAGGCAGCAGCTTCTGACACTGCAAAAGCAGCACGAGGAAAGAGAAATCATGAGTCACAGTCTGCAGGAAACTGCTCAGGTGGTGAAGCGATTGGCCACAAATGCTTTTCGCATACGCCCCATGGAGGACCGTAAGAGCAGAACGATAACGAAGATGCTACGGCTGGAGGGATTTGTGGCAGAGAATCCCTGCTATTATCCGGTGGAGAACGGCAGAGAGGGTATCGTGCTGACTTTGTCATCTCCGAAGCGGCAGGGCGTGCGTGCGGATATGGTAGCGGACATGCTTTCCGTAATACTGGATACGCCCCTGCAGCTTTCCATGCAAAGTCCTTATAGTATTGATGGTGCAAAGAGGAGCTTTCTGTTTGTACCGGAGGCGCCACGGGTCATGCTTACAGGCTATGCCAAGGCGGCAAAGGAAGGGGAAAGCATTTCAGGGGACAATCTGGCAGTCCTGGAGAGTGAAAAGGGGCGTGTGCAGCTGCTTCTTTCTGACGGAACCGGTTCCGGTGCCACTGCCGGTGAAAGCAGCGGCTGGGTGCTGGATATGATGGACCGCTTAATAGAGAGCGGGTACAATATTAAAGCCGGCGCTACTTTGGTAAATGCCATACTCCTTTATAGCAACAATGCAGTGCTGCATCCTACGTTGGATGCCTGTGATATTGATTTGTATGAGGGGACTTGTAGTTTTTACAAAGCAGGAGGTGCACGTTCCTACTTCAAAAGGGGAAATGCAATCGAAGAAATCCGCCGGGACAGTCTGCCTTTGGGGTTTTTTAAAAATTTACAGCTGGAGGCAGGTCAAAGGAGTCTGCAGGACGGAGATTATCTTATTATGGTGTCGGATGGTGTTACGGAGGTGTTGGAAAGCGGAGAGCAGGAGGCATTTTTTGCAGCAACGCTCTCGCAAATGACGGAGCAGAACCCACAGGTCATTGCAGAGAAGCTTTTGCAGCTGGTAATCCGCCTGGCACAGGGACATATCCCGGACGATATGACTGTTTTGGTGGCCGGTATCTGGGAAAAATCCTCAATTGCTTGATTTTTTCATGGGTTTGGATTAACATTTAATCAATATGAACGGACAGAAATTACTGAGAGAAAAAGTGTTTCCTTTCATGGAGGAGCACCATATGCTGGAGCCACATAGCAAGGTGGTAGTGGGAGTATCCGGAGGGGCAGACTCTGTTTGCCTCTTGTTTGCGTTGCTGGAATATGCGAAGCAGATGCCCCTGGAGCTTGCAGTGGTGCATATCAATCATGGTATCCGTCCGGAGGCCGGAGAGGATGCGGCATATGTAAAGGAGCTGTGCGAGGCCAATGGACTGCCCTTTTATTTGGAAGAAGCAGATGTCCGGGCTTTGGCCGAGCAGTGGCATATGTCCGAAGAGGAGGCCGGCAGAAATGTACGTTACCGCGCTTTTGAGAGAGTTGCAGGGGAAATCGGTGCGGACAGAATTGCGGTAGCTCATAACAGCAATGATAATGCAGAGACGATTCTGTTTCATTTGTTCCGTGGTAGCGGCATCCGTGGGCTGACCGGTATCAGACCGGTAAGAGACCGTATCATTCGTCCCATTCTTTGTCTGGAGAGGGCGGAAATAGAGGCTTTTTTAACAGAAAATCAAATTTCCTACTGTCAGGATGTTACCAATAGCGGGGATGATTATACCAGAAACCGTATCAGGCATCATATCCTGCCTTATGCAGAGCAGGAAGTTGTTGCCGGCAGTGTAGCCCACATCAGTGGTGCGGCCCGGCTGTTGCAGGAGACGGAGGACTATCTGGAAAAGCAGACGGATGAGGCGCTTAACCGTTGCGGGGTAGTGAATACGGGAGTAGGTGCACAAAGGGCAGGCCTGCAACAGGATGATTGCGGGCAGATAACGGAGATCTGCTTTGATGTGCAGGCATTTCTGCAGGAAGATATTGTGATTCAAAAGCGTTTGTTGAACCGGACTTTGACAGAGCTTTCTCCCAATAAAAAGGATATTTCCTCCGTGCATGTGCAGGATTTACTGGAGCTCTTTACCCGGGAAGGCAACCGTGGCATTGATTTGCCCTTTGGAATCAAAGGAAGGCGGCAATACGGACAGGTGCTGGTGCTGGCCGGTAAAAGTCTGCAGCAAGCCGGTGCCTTACAGGATGGAAAGGGGCAAAGCAGGGAATCCACCGAAGTTTGCATTGAAATTACCCGGAAGGAATTAGATTGTTTACGCACAGCAGAATCGGAAGAATTGGTCCGCTGCGCTGCGGATGGAACCGGACACATGGTTTTGCAGGTATTTCCTTACAAAAAAGGGATGAAAGTTCCGGAAAATCAGTATACGAAATGGTTTGATTATGATAAAATAGATAAATCCCTTTATATACGCACCAGGCAGACAGGGGACTACCTGACTATCAAAGGAGCGAATGGGGAGTTGCGTCACAAATCCCTAAAGGACTATATGGTGACGGAAAAGATACCTGCCGATGATAGGAACAGACTACTGTTTCTGGCAATAGATGAACATGTGCTTTGGTTACCCGGTTATCGTATCAGTGAATATTTTAAAATTTCCGGGAATACAAAATATATTTTACAGGTACAATTAGTAAAGATGGAGGAGAAAGATGGAAAAGCATCATGTTGACGTACTTATTTCCGAGCAGGAAGTAGATAGAAAGATTCTGGAAATCGGCGAAGCTATTTCCAAGGATTATGCCGGCAAAGAGATACATCTGATATGCGTACTGAAGGGCGGCACCTTTTTTATGTGTGAGCTGGCAAAGAGAATCAGCGTCCCCGTGTCACTGGATTTCATGTCGGTGTCCAGCTATGGTGGTGATACCAAGTCCAGCGGTGTTGTTAAGATTATCAAAGATCTGGATGAGTCCATTCAGGGCAAGGATGTGCTGGTAGTGGAGGATATCGTGGACAGTGGCAGAACTTTGAGTCATTTGCTGGAGCTGCTGCGCCAGAGAAAGCCCAATTCCCTGAGACTGTGCACACTTTTGGATAAGCCGGACAGAAGGGTAATTGATGTAAATGTGGACTACACCTGTTTTCAGATACCGGATAAGTTTGTAGTAGGCTACGGTTTGGACTATGACCAGAAATATCGTAATCTGCCTTATATCGGGGTAGTAGAATTTGATTAGATACGGAGGCTTTAAATTGAAACAGACTAACAGAGGGTTTAACCCGTCTTTTATATTTTTATTGGCACTGCTGGCAGTAGTGTTCCTGTATTCCATGAAGGATAATACTGCTGCACAATATACCCGTGCAGAGTACATTGCAGACTTAGAGGCAGAAAATATCCGTGAGGTTGTAGTAAGTCCCAACAGTGAGAACCCTACAGGTTATCTGCAGGTTCTGCGCAAGGATGGTTCCAAAAAAGTTCTGTATGCTACAGATATTTCTGAGATGGAACAGCTGGCAATAGAATATGGTCAGAATCCCCTGGTTCGGGATATTCAGAGGGAAAGCTGGTTTTTGAATACACTTCTTCCCCTGCTCATCGTAGTGGCAGTGGCAGTTTTCATGTTTATGATGATGAATGCCCAGAATGCAGGCGGCGGCAATAGTAAGATGATGAACTTCGGTAAAAGCCGCGCTAAGATGTCCCAGGGTGATAAGGATATTAATTTTGACAAAGTAGCAGGTCTGAAGGAGGAAAAAGAAGACCTGGAGGAAATCGTTGATTTCTTAAAAAATCCCGGAAACTACACCCAGCTGGGTGCACGTATTCCTAAGGGAGTACTGCTGGAGGGTCCTCCCGGTACCGGTAAGACGCTGCTGGCAAAGGCAGTGGCCGGTGAAGCAGGGGTACCGTTCTTTAGTATTTCCGGTTCTGACTTCGTAGAGATGTTTGTGGGTGTAGGTGCTTCCCGCGTAAGAGATTTGTTTGAAGAGGCGAAGAGAAACGCACCTTGTATCGTATTTATTGACGAAATCGATGCTGTAGCGAGACGACGCGGTACCGGTATGGGCGGTGGCCATGATGAAAGAGAGCAGACCCTGAATCAGCTCCTGGTTGAGATGGATGGTTTCGGTGTGAACGAAGGCATTATCGTGATGGCAGCCACCAACCGAGTAGACATTCTGGATCCTGCTATTTTGAGACCCGGCCGTTTCGACAGAAAGGTAGCGGTAGGTGCTCCTGATGTAGGCGGCAGAGAAGAGATTTTGAAGGTACATGCCAAAAATAAGCCTCTTGGCGATGATGTGGATCTGAAACAGGTAGCTCAGACCACTGCCGGATTCACCGGCGCGGACCTGGAAAACCTGTTAAACGAGGCAGCTATTAATGCAGCTAAGGATAAGAAGGCGTATGTGTCACAGGAGGATATCAAAAAGGCCTTTATCAAGGTGGGTATCGGTGCTGAGAAACATAGCCGTGTAGTATCTGACAAAGAAAAGAAAATTACAGCCTACCATGAGGCCGGTCATGCTATATTGTTCCATGTACTGCCGGATGTAGGACCTGTTTATACGGTATCCATCGTACCTACAGGTGCAGGCGCAGCAGGATATACCATGCCCCTGCCGGAAAAGGATGAAATGTTCCTGACCAAGGGCAAGATGCTTCAGGACATCATGGTGTCTCTGGGCGGACGTATTGCTGAGGAAATCATTTTTAAGGATATTACCACAGGTGCTTCCAGTGATATTAAGAAAGCCACCAAGGTGGCACGCAAGATGGTGACCCGTTACGGTATGTCTGAGAATATCGGTGTGATATGCTATGATTCAGATGATGATGAAGTATTCATCGGCCGTGATCTGGCACATACCAAGTCTCACAGTGAGGAGGTCTCCGGCAAGATTGACGCGGAAGTAAAAGCCATTATTGATGATTGCTACTTGAAAGCGAAAAATATTATTATCAAGTACGAACAGGTATTGCATAGTTGTGCGAAGTTGCTTTTAGAGAAGGAACGTATCGGCAGAAAAGAGTTCGAGGATCTGTTCAGAGAGTACTAATCAGAGTTTTTCGGACGGCAATGGGTCGTATGGTAATTTTTTACAAAAGACATTTGGTAGAAATGCACAAAAACCAATAAGTCAAATTGTAAACTTTGTGAATTATGAGAATTGGCAAAGAGGGTTGCAGGTGGTAATATACTACTTGTAACCCCCCCAATACATTATAGTTTTTTGCTATACCCCATAAGAAAGAAATACCTTCTCTAAAAAGACAGCGTCAGCTGTCTTTTTTCCGTTCTGCTGGAAATTGTGCAGTACAGTAGAGAAATTTGGTAGATAAGGTGCTGCCGGGCACATTGTTTTTCTGTCAATTTTTATGGTGGTAGAAATCTTTAAATGGTGTATAATAAAGATATATGATGCTTCAAGCATCAAGAACATGCTTAAGATAAAATAAACTTTCTCAATGATATTGAAGAGGATTTTTTATGAATTTTTTTAATCAAAATAAAGGATTCGGAATACCTGAATATAATCAGCAATATATTGCGTCCATGCGCCCTGTCTTTAACAGAAAGGCACTATTTGCGGCTACTGCCGGCGGTTATGTAGTACCGGAGGAGCCCACAGCGTATGGCTTGGTAACCATATATTTCAGGACTGCCAAGAACAATGTTGATAAGGTATATTTAGTGGAAAAGGGTCAGCACAATCTGATGCTGAAAGCCCGGTCGGACGAAGACTTTGATTATTACAGTGTAGAAGTGCAGATGGAGAACGAAAAGTTTTCCTATTACTTCGAAATTCATGCAGGCAGCCTGAAGGGATACTATGATATTCGCGGGTTGGTAGAGCGACCTGATGAATATTATAATTATAAATTGATTCCCGGCTTCAAGACGCCGGATTGGGCAAAAGGTGCGGTTATGTACCAGATATATGTGGATCGCTTTTGTAACGGTGATCCCACCAATGACGTATTGACCGGCGAGTATATATATATTAACGAGCCCGTTCGTAAGGTGGAGGATTGGGAGAGACTTCCTGCTGCCATGGATGTGCGGGAATTTTACGGAGGCGACTTGCAGGGTGTTATGGATAAGCTGGATTACCTGCAGGATTTGGGCGTGGAGGTGATTTACTTCAATCCCCTGTTCGTGTCCCCCTCCAATCACAAGTATGACATCCAGGATTATGATTACATCGATCCCCATATCGGCAAGATCGTGGTGGACGAGGGACAGGTGCTGGAGCCTGAGCAGAGAGAAAATAAGGATGCAACACGCTATATCAGTCGCGTGACCAATAAAGTGAATCTGGAAGCCAGCAACAAGCTCTTCATACAGCTGGTGGAGGAGGCTCACAAAAGAGGTATCCGCGTAATTTTGGACGGTGTGTTCAATCATTGCGGTTCCTTTAATAAATGGATGGACAGAGAGCGCATTTACGAGAATGCACCCGGCTACGAAAAGGGCGCATATATCAGTGCGGACAGTCCCTATGTAAAATATTTTGATTTCCGTGACCAATGGGCATGGCCCTACAACGGCTCTTATAACGGCTGGTGGAATCATGACACTTTGCCCAAGCTGAATTATGAAGGTTCGCGGGAATTGATGGACTATATTTTAAAAGTAGCAAAGAAATGGGTTTCACCACCCTTTAACGCAGACGGTTGGAGATTGGATGTGGCAGCAGATTTGGGTCACAGCAACACCTTTAACCATGAATTCTGGCAGAGCTTCCGCCGCGCTGTAAAGGAGGCCAACCCAGAGGCCATTATATTGGCAGAGCATTATGGCACTACCATTGATTGGTTACAGGGTGACGAGTGGGACAGCGTCATGAACTATGATGCCTTTATGGAGCCGGTGACCTGGTTCCTTACAGGGATGGAAAAGCATAGCGATGATTTCCGCGGTGATTTGCTGGGAAATGCAGAAAGCTTCTGGGGCGCTATGCGTCATCATTCCACAAGTTTCTCCATGTCCAGCTGGTCCGTGGCCATGAACGAATTAAGCAATCATGATCACTCCCGCTTCCTGACCAGAACCAACCACAAGGTGGGACGACTGAATACGCTGGGTTCCGAGGCTGCATCTCAGGATGTGAATAAGGCCGTTTTCCGTGAAGCAGTGGTTATGCAGATGACTTGGGTGGGAGCACCTACCATTTACTACGGTGATGAAGCCGGTGTGTGTGGCTTTACCGACCCTGACAGCCGCAGAACCTACCCCTGGGGCAAGGAAGACAAGGAGCTGATAGCCTTCCACAAGGATATCATCCACGTCCGCAAAGAAAATCCTGTGCTACGCACCGGTGCGCTGAAATATGTGGATGGTGCTTATAATTTCCTGGCATATGCCCGTATCAATATGGAGGATGTATGTCTGGTGTTGGTAAATAACAACGACCACGCCATTTCCAGAGAAATCTCCGTATGGGAAGCAGGACTGCCTCGTAAGGGCAAGCTGGTCAGACAGCTCATAACGGATGCGGAAGGCTACACCCTGGAAAATGAAGAGTATGAAATAAATGGTGGACACATCTCTGTAGAGATGCCGGGGACCGCTGCAATGGTACTGAAATACGTACCTGACATAGAAATTGAAAAGAATTTGGAAGAGGATTAATATTTTTCTTGCAAATTGTAGGAGCATATGATACAATTCTTAACTGTTAGAGCATATGTTCTACATGGATGGATTCCCGAGTGGCCAAAGGGGACAGACTGTAAATCTGCTGCAAATTGCTTCGGTGGTTCGAATCCACCTCCATCCATTCCGCTGGTGTGGCGGAATAGGCAGACGCAAGGGACTTAAAATCCC
>JAZODQ010000077.1:0-23533 GCA_045597105.1 Acetatifactor sp. | reverse complement strand
GCTTATAGAAAAACTGCTTTTCTGATTTACTCAATCTATTTTCGTTTTTCTTTATTTTCAACAATTCCATACTACAGATAAAATCAGCCGCCTGTAATAAACGATATTTTTGCGGTTCTGCCTTTCGAAACTCAACATTGGCAAAATGAATTGAAAATACAGTATTTAGAATTGCACCAAGTTCAATTTGACCATTATCGTAGTATACAATAATTTTGTCGAATCCATCAAAAAACGCCTTATGTTTTACTATCACGTTTGAAATTTCGCGTCCCAACTTACCGGAAAGCGAAATCTTATCCGGTGCTTCTTTTCGATTTACCACAGCCATCTCATATGCAATTGGACTGCTAACAATAAAATTTAACATCTTAAAAAGCAGCTTTCTACGTTCGTCTATAGACAATCCGGAAAACACATCCTCACGTCTGATAACAGGACCCGTATGTATATACTCAAAATCAAATCCGGAATTCTTGGTACTATCCTCAAGCTTTTTAACATTTGAAGCAATTTCATTCTTCTGATCATGGAACAAAAGTGTTACCAGATAGTATGCCGGTCGCTCCGTGATTTCTCCAAAGTCGCCAGACTCATCTATAAATACACTAAGTTCTTTCATTAACTCCTCCGAAACTTACCACTATAGTAAAAATGGCGGGAAATTCTTCCCGCCTACGGTGGTCCAAAGAGCTTTCGCCCAGACCAAAACTGTAACGCATTACAGTTATATCCTACACATATAATACCACAAGTATTCCCTTTTTCCAATAAAATTTTAAAATATTTTCATACCTCACAGAGCGAAATACACCCTTCGCACAAATCTTCAATTTGTACTCTGGATATTTCTACTCATATATAAATGAATCGCTTAAGCAAAATACAAACGCACCTAATAAAACGAAGAATCCCCCTATTCTATGTAAATGAAACAATCCAAAAAAATATAAAAAACCAAGGTTCCCATGCATATATTTTCTTCATTGTTCTCACCACCAAATTTAAATTCTTGCGTGCTTTCAATCTTTCTATGAGACTGAAATTCGTCTTTTAGTTAAACGCACAAGCTTACTGAAAAATTTATCACACTCGTCAACTTCAAAGTAATGAAAAACTTTCCCAGCATAATTTCTACTAAAAATACTTTTTAATGATTCTATTAATTCTTAGCAAATTATATCTCTGTAACATACAGCTATACCCATTCAGTAGAAACACAAAAATAGCAAATCCTACCTTAAGCATGCTTATCGGAGCTTCCAACAAGAAACTTATCAACAAAATGAGTCCTACAACTGTTCCCGAAATATGAATATTAAAATTTTTCCTAAACTGTTCCTTTAAAAAGATAATATCTTCCTTAGAATAACCTCTTAAAAAATAATTATCATTTTTTTTGGTTTTCGTAAGCTGATTGAACTTCGACTTACAAAGCAGTACAAACTTTCTATAATGCTTAATTCCTAGTATTTCGTATATTTTCTTTTCCATGGTACTCCTTTTTCTTGTAAATATATTTTCATTACTCCGTCACCTTCAATATTTCATTCTCTATCTCGCCATGCCGACACACTCACAAGCTAACGTTTGTTCGTTGTCGCGGCATTCACCGTATACTATTCCATCGTAAAACACTCTACAGCAAATATTACACCTACCCCAACTAATACGCTTCCCAAAACATATAAAAATGAAATCATAACATTTCCGTTTTTCATTAAATCTGCTGATTCTAACGCAAAAGTAGAAAATGTAGTAAAGCCACCACATAAACCAACTTTTAAAAACAATAGCATATGTGAGTTCAGCGAAGTATTTTTTGCCGCCACGACTGTAATAATGCCAATTACAATACACCCTATTACATTGATAGCAAATGTTTTTATTGGGAAATTTATCGTTTCATTTATCGGTATCAAGCCAATCAGATACCTACAGACTGCTCCTATAAATCCTCCCAAACCTACAGATAGAATATTTAGCATTTAACTATTCACTCCTATTCATTTTGAAAAATTCAAAGTTTCCCCCTAAGGACATAACCGCTCCCTTTGTAGCAGGCATTAGATGCAACGTAATCCCCATCGGTAAGAACATGGAAATACAGCCTTCCTCCTCTGCCATCTTTGTAACCCTCCTGCTTAATAACCGAATGCTACTAAATAAGCATATTTTTTACACATCCTTGTCCATATATCTGCCATTTTCCCGCTCATTTCTATATATATAGCCACATTTTTCATACAACTTTCTTGCATTCACATTCGCATCCGCCACAAACAAAACACATTTCTTACATAAAAGTTGACGGGCTGCCTCATCCATTTCATACAGCGCCTCTTCACCATAGCCCACAATGACCGAGTCCGCTTTTCTTAATTGTATGCTTCTGTCCATCCTGTCAACCTCCTGCTTACATCCGAATAGTACCATACAACTTCAAAGCTTCTGTTGTTTTTAACCCTATTGTTTTTCCGCTATAATTTCTTCCAGAAGAACCAGCATCTTTTCATATGCCTCTACTGCATCCATATCCCCCCATTTATATAATTGAGGAATAATAACATTTTGTATCTCATTTCTTATAAAAGTATCCTGTACAAGATTAAACTCCCGAAATCTCTTCTTACAAACATCAATCGGTGTGCTAGCACTTAATACATTATGCATCCATGCATCAGCAGCTATTAAATCATTCATTTTATCCTCCATCAACTTCAAAGCTCCGCCCTCTTATATGCTTGTCCATACTCCATTTCCACCTCTCACATGGTCCGAAACAGGTCTTTTTCACAGCGGCGAATCCGGTCCGCTTGCGTTACCTTCACAGAGACGAGATACGCTCTGCGAATCTCGCTCTGATGAGCGGTCGGCGAATACCATTTCGTGCAAGCACGATGGTGCTCGCCTCGTCGCCATCACAAAAAGCAGTCATGCATACACACGACTGCTTTCGAACATCTTACAATACCTTGGATAAGAACTCCTGTAATCTGGGACTTTGGGGATTGGCAAAGAATTCTTGGGGGGTATTTTCTTCCACGATATTGCCACCGTCCATAAATACTACTTTGGTGCCCACTTCTCTGGCAAAGCCCATCTCATGGGTAACCACCACCATGGTCATACCGCTGTCTGCGAGCTCCTTCATAACCTCCAGTACCTCACCAACCATTTCAGGGTCAAGTGCAGAGGTGGGTTCATCAAAAAGCATCACCTTGGGATTCATAGCCAGGGAACGCACAATGGCGATACGCTGTTTCTGTCCACCGCTCAAAGAGCTGGGATATGCATCCGCTTTCTCAGCCAGCCCTACACGGGTCAACAGCTTCAATGCATTCTCTTTTGCTTCCTCTTCCGTCATCAGCTTTAGCTTGACGGGTGCAAGGGTTATATTTTGCATAATAGTCAGATTATTAAACAAATTAAAGTGCTGGAATACCATACCCATTTGTGCTCTGACTTTATTGATATCTACTTTGGGGTCTGTAATCACCTGACCGTCAAACAGAATTTCACCGCCGGTAGGTGTCTCCAATAAGTTTAGGCAACGCAGGAACGTACTTTTACCGGAACCGGAAGGCCCTACCACTACGATTTTCTCGCCCTGGTGAATATGATAATTCACGCCGCATAATACTTTATTCTCTCCAAATGCTTTATGCAAATCCTTAACGATTATCACTCTTACGCAGCCTCCTTTCCAGTAATCCTAACAGAATCGTCAATATCTTGATAATAATGAAATAAATAATTGCCGCACCGATTAGTGGTGTAAATGCTTCATAAATGGTGGAAGTCATCTGATTAGCCACACGGGTCAAGTCACTCATACCTACATAACCTACGATTGCGGTCTCCTTAATCAGTACAATGAATTCATTGCACAGAGGAGGCAATACATTCTTAAACGCCTGAGGAATAACAATGTATACCATGGTCTGGAATTGATTAAGCCCCAGAGAGCGTCCTGCCTCTGTCTGTCCCTTATCTACCGCCAGGATACCTGCACGTACGATTTCCGCCACGTATGCACCGGAATTAATACCAAATGTCAGGGATGCTACCAGTATGGCATTGTGACAGTTTTTCATCACAACGAACCACATAATCAGCAGCTGAAGCACAGACGGTGTACCGCGAATGATGTCGATGTAAATATTGGCTATACGTGCCAGAATGGAAGTTTTTCCATTTCTGGTGGTGGAAAGCTTCATAAATGCTGCTATCGTACCAATGGCTATACCAATCAGAGCCGCAAAAACTGCAACCTCCATGGTGATACCCAAACCCTTTAAATACAACATCCACCTATCCTTGGTAATAAAGGCGGCTTCTATTTTTAACCATACAGAATTTAACCAATCCATTTATGCTTCCTCTTCTTTCCGATACAGGGTGCTCAAATGCACCCAACTCCTTACATCATACCAAAAAGAGGATAATGGCACAACCATTATCCTCTAAAATCTTGCATTTTTATACAGGAATTATTCAGCATCCTCAATGTACTCTGCAACCAAAGCATCAAAGGTTCCGTCTGCCTTCAGTTCTGCAAGCGCTGCATTTACATCATCTACCAGCTCGCTGCCCTTAGGAAGAGCAATTGCGTACTGCTCCATTTCAAAGCCAAACTGTGCACCGTCTAAAACTTTAACTTTATCGGAGAACTTCTCACCAAATACCATTGCAGGATTCTTGTCGATGATAACCAGCTCTACTCTACCGTTAATCAGATCGTTCACTGCATCTACACCCTTGTTGTATCCTACTGCAGTAGCACCTTCGATATCCTCATCTGCGATAAAGAAACCGGTAGTACCTAACTGACATCCGATATTCTTGCCTTCCAGATCCTCGAAAGAAGCGATGTCGGAATCAATAGGAACGATTACATACTGATATGCATCATAGTAAGGATCAGAGAAGTCAACAGACTGCAGACGCTCTTCTGTGATGGTCATACCTGCGATGGAAGCATCAATCTTGGTGCCGATTGCAGCTACCAGAGAGTTGAACTCCATGTTCTCAACCTGTACTTCCATACCCAGTTTCTCACCGATTGCCTTAATCAGTGCAATATCAAAACCATCAGGATTACCGTCATCTCCCAAGTACTCGAAGGGAGGGAACTCTGCATTGGTACCAACGATCAATACATCCTTTGCATCAGAATCAGCAGCGGTATCGCCACAAGCGGTAAGACATGCCATACACATTACCACAGCCAGTAACATAGCTAAAAATTTCTTCATAATATACTCCATTTCTGCGTCCCCTTGATTATATGGACGCTACTAATATTATACGACTGTTAAATATAGCACTAATCTTAAGAAAAATCAAGCCGAAGTTTTATTTCATTTAAAATACGTCAATTTCCTCTGGATAGAAGATAGGTGCAGTACTGATTCATAACAACACCACCAAAACAAAAGCAATGGCTATATAAGGTACGAATGCAACCGGTTCTTTTAGATTGCCCTTCCGATTGATATTTTTCTCTAAGAGCTGGACGATTGCCAGGCTGCCCAAGGCAATAAGCATATGTAACAAATAATACACTATTCCCTTCCCCTGTAAACTTAAAAACATAGCGCTGCAGCAAAATGCATGGCAATCCGCCCGCCCGTAAAATCTGCAAAAGAAAAACTGCTGGAGCAGGGCAAATATGATTACCTCCGCAAGCCTACCATCCACCGTTACTGCATCCTTTTCTCCACACATTTGTGCAAATAAGCATACACACCAAATTGCAATGGCAACCATCCATATCATATTATAAACTTCTCTGGTTTCCCAATCCATAATTGCTGCCACCAACAAAAAGCCCATAAAGAGGAATATGCCGATATCTGTCACCGTGGGAATCTCTGCCATTTCAAAACCACCGGTATACTCAGCGAAGCCTTGTCCGTAGTTCATCCAACACACTCCCCTTCACATAAATTGTAACTATTTCCGGCTCTGCCTGTAACGTATGTGTACCCTTAAATGCTTTTACCACAAATCGATATTCTGCTTCCTCCTCCAATAGAGTAGGCACCATGAATTGCAATATCTCTTCTCGGAAACGCTCACTTCTCCCTGTATAGTCATAACTTTGTACAGAATTTTCCAGATAGGTACTCCATTCCTTTGGATACTCCACCTCTATCTGGGACACATAACCATATGTGTGTATCCTGAGAATACCGCTCTCTCCGGCCTTAAATACCGGCTCATGAGGTGCCAAAATACGCTCAGCAGTAACATGCAACGAAAACAGTGCCACCTCCACACTCTGCGCATTCACATTTCCAACCCGGTCCACTGCATATATGGTAATTTCCACCTCACCTGTAAGGAATGCCTCACCTTCTGTAAATTCCAGAAGCAGCGTTGTATAATCCGCACTATTGACTGTTTTACTTAGGCCGCTATCCTTATTCGTAACCACTGCATAAAAACCGGCCATACCACTTCCTGTATCTGATGCAGTCAGAATGGTCCGGAAGCGCCCCTCTTCATCAAACTCTGCAATACCCTGATGCCGCAATTCCTCCAATCCTTCTATAATTGGGGCTGCTGCGTCCCCTATCAGATACAAGTCATGTGCTCCATCCAAAACTCCTGATGAATAAACTGTCCCCTCCTCTGTATCCGCTCCGGCCTCCGGAGTCACCCGAATCATATAGGCATCCATGGACGGCTGTAAAACAAAACGCTTATCTATATTCAGAACTGTATTGTATTTACTACGACCGGCACTTATATACTGATTTGCCGTTAACAGACCTGATCCCGTTGTTAAAGAGGCTATCTCCATTTCAGGTATCTGCACTGCAGACAGCATTGCGCTGTTTCGGACTGTGGTCACATCCCTGGCTGTCAATGAATTACTTGTTAACTTTAAAATACCATGATTTATCTGATAATCTTCCCTTGCGGGGCCTGCCATCCCGGCCTGATAATGCAATATAAACGGTGTAGAACCATCCGCTTTCACATAATAAGTCTTATTATCCTTCCGGTATAGCCCGGTCTCTGCACTGATTTGCAATTGCTCGGTGGTGAGGGGCCAGTAAATCGGCAATTCTCCTGCGTCTTCCAAGGATCCGAGATCAATATGTGTGGTATCACTTACATTCCCGCCGATATCTACTACCGCAATGTGCAGATACTGCCTCTGCCGAGTCATGTGTACTTCTATTTTATTATTTGTGGTTAATACTCCGTCTGTCAGAATGGTATTACACCTATTATCCACCTTCACATAAAATCCCTTTATATCGCCTAAATAATTTACAACTACATTACCGGTCACAGATGTAGAGTCTGTCGCACTACCTTTGTTATACGCCACTACCTTGTGCTCATACATAGTCATATTATCCGTAAGTTCTTCCACAGCCGGCCAGGAAAATTCCACTGTGTCCGGTTCCTTTTCCCTTACCTTTATATCATCCACATTCACACTGTCCGGACGTGTTGCATCGGGTGCAGCGATTGCTTTCATAGATAAATCTCCCACAAATCCCACAAGCTCACTTGTAACAGAAACATAACCATTACCGGCATTATTCCCCGGCGTAACGGTGTAGGATAATGCCACCTCCTTATTGACCCAGCTGCCTCCGCCACCGGATGCGGAATTTGACAAAATCTGCCCTCTTTCATAACCGCAAACAACCTTTTCCGCTATACCACCATTAAAAGTAATACTATTGGCACGTAATGTGAGCCACCTGTTGGTATTTGGGAAATCTTCTACATAACAGGAGAAAAACACACTGGTAGTTCCTTCCGGTATGGTTATAGTATCCCGTATGTAGTAAGTGACGTCGGTGTAATTGTACTGTGTCATCTCCTCCACTTTATGGTCATAATCCCTCAGATGCTTTTCATATATCACTTCATTGTCTTGATTATATATGCGCATACGGTTTACCTCTTTGGTACAATGCTGGTAATAAATCATGTCCCCCCACGCATTAAAGGACAAGTCAAAACTTAAGGAAGTGTTATCCATTACCGGAATATAACCATCTGAAAAGGCTGGATACACTTTATTTTGCCCACTACCGTATGCTGCTCCCAGTTCCAAGGATAATGTGGATATACCCTCTCGGGTATGGCCATTTAGCCTGGTATAAGTCAGTATCTCACTATGTACATTCCTAATGTCAGAGGTTACGGTTCCTTCCTTGTAATTATCATTTCTTCCGTACCACAAAGATGGCAGCTTTACATAAGATTGATAATCGTTCCACCAGCCACTTTCAAACAAGGAATAATCTTTATTCTCTATCTGTAAACACTCTTCATCATGCTCATGTTTTTCATAATTACCGGCGGCACCGGCTACGGCTCCGCCACCACCACCGGCTGTGCCATTTAGTCCGGCATAGGAACTTCCAAGGTTTATAGCTTCAAATCCGCCCACACCTCCATCCCTACCGGGAGTGGCTCCTCCTCCACCTCCGGCAATCATAAGTAGTCCTTTCTCGGCAGAGCTTATTGCAGTATAACCTCCACCACTGCCATAATGTGTAGCACTTCCCCCACCATGAAAGCCACCCTGCCCGCCACAGGTATAAGTCAGTACATCTCCTTCATTTAACCATACCTTTGCCGTTACCTCTCCGCCTTTGCCACCAACCTTACCTGCGCAGCCTGAGGTTGTAGCACCTTGTGCGCCTGCTGCTGTCAACGTGTATACACCGGAATAAGGTACAACAAATCTTTTGTTTACAACACCATCATAAGAAAATACTTGAGACAGACTGACAGATTGTGCCGCTTTATCCACACTGTTAATTTGCACCCAGTCCCCTCCTGCTTTTCTCTGATAAACCAAATAAGCCTTATTACTGCCCTGGGACGCATCTCCCCAAAACCATCTGAGGTCCACAGCTCCTTTGCCTCCGTTATCAGTGTAGTTATCTGTCCCCACCAGAGTAAGATCCACCCACTTAGCATACAGCGTAATGTCTTTGGTCGGCGTATACGCATCTCCTCCTGTACCAATATAATGGTCTCCCGCGGCACCAGCGTACCAG
The DNA here is from genome assembly GCA_045597105.1 of Acetatifactor sp. Lineage (GTDB taxonomy): Bacteria > Bacillota > Clostridia > Lachnospirales > Lachnospiraceae > Acetatifactor. The sequence continues at coordinate 14,489 of JAZODQ010000077.1, read as the reverse complement.
CCACCGAATCCAAAGCCTTCTTTTACCGGTGTTGGCAACACAATAGAACCCGGTGACCAGTTAGCAATGAGGGTATCCGTGTGGGCGTTGGGGGTTTCAAACGCATATGTACTTGATATGGAACTCCAAATCCCCCGAAAATTGGAGCCTTTTGAAAAGCCCACAAAATTTCTGTCCGCAGTCATATTTGTAATACCATTAGATAATTTTCCACCACTTAGTACAAATTTCACTTTGTAACCAACCGGTGCAGTTAATGCAGACATATCAACGGTATATTCTGTTGCATACGCTTGCGTTATAGTTGTAACTCCGCTCTTTCCCTGATATTTACCGCCATTTGCATCAATCTCAAGAGTGGAGCATGCCTCCTCCCATACAGCTGTTAAATATACTGTGCCGCCACCAGAAGTTTCATCTTTCCAATTCTCCGTAGTCAGATTCCATATTTCTGTTTCCGGCGCAAAGACTTTAGAATAATCCATGGTATAAGTACCATCCTCATTTAGGGTAGTCCATACCCACTCCTTCACTACATGCCCGGGGTAAGTATACGTATTGGTATTTAAAGTAGTCTGCGGTATTACACGCCTGCCTTCATAGACCGTATCATTATTGTACATATGAATGGAGGGACTCATATTTCCTCCGGCTCCGTCCAGTCTGTCCTGTTCACTTAATAAATACATCACCCGATAACGGTTCGTAGATACTTTTTTACAATCATGATATCTTTTTCCCGCTCCCTGCTCAATGTGGGCGCAAAAAGGACAGAGATAATAATAATCCAAGCTCACATCCAGACTGGTTAAAAAAGACACACTTTCCCGGGAACCATAGAGGTAAAAAGCCTTTTGAAAATCCCCTTCTCCCGTGGTTAAAATAGGTTCATTACAGTCAGCGCACAGCGCCGTCCATCCCGGCATATACGCAGAGTGACAGATGGATTCTGTGGATTTTAAAGTTAGACCCAGATAAAAAGTTTTAATTAAATTTCCATAACTTTCTTCCCCCAGCTCATGAATACAATATCCACGGGACATAATCACCTTCCATTGCCCCACAGGTATCTCTCCTCTCCTTATATAATGGTATAAGTGTTGCCACTCCTCCATCTCTGTAATGTTACTTTCAATTCCAGTAGAAACTGTAGTCCCCCTTGGAAGGCTTTCCACCGCCTTTTCTCCTGCATCCATGGTCCAGCCATCCCCATCGGGACTTATACTGACACCATGCCCTGCAACGGCACTTTCATGCACCGTCTCTGCGTTTACCACAATCGGCAGGGCATAGAAAAACAACATACAAAGTAAAATTATACACATCGTTTGCCCAATGTTTCTTTTCCTCATTTAACTGTCTCCTTTCCTCCCTGTTTCATCTATTTCTCCACAAAAAAAGATTTTAGAGTCGAAGCTCAACCATAGAAAATACATTTCTATGGATAAGCCCAGACGCTAAAATCTTCGATTGCCGGAAAATATAAAAAAGTTTGGTTATAAACCTAATGCATTATTGCTCTTTGGAACAGCGACTACAACGTACAACCTGATACTCCACGTAATGACCAATAGTGTCATCCCACTTTTTCAGGTTAACCGTGATATAATCATGCACATCCGGATCTATTGCCCCTTGTACATCAAACTCCATACGCTCCTCACAACGGTTACATTTCACATCCCACATAGATACCTGCATACAATTACCTGCTCGATAATTATACTGCACAGGATCATGGCCAAGTGCAGGAAAATCCTGATGGTCATAACTGTCACCACACCTCCCGCACACATACCATCCAACGCAACCACTGGTACAAAAAGGCTCGCAAGGGAAATACTGAACAGTACCATCCATATGCCCCGTTGCATTGATAACTGTTTCACTTTCCACATGACCACAGGTACTGCAGGCTTTTCTCTCATAGCCATTCTCAGTACAGGTTTCTGCCTTGGATTCAGAGACAATATTGTGTCCGATAGCAGGTATAATTACTGATTTAGTCTCACCACAGCTGCAAGTATATGTCATGACACCGTCTGTCAGACATCCTGCTTCCATGGTTTCCGATCCTTGGTCATAGTCGCAGGTATGTACGATAGGCGTGCCCGGGTTCACAGGCGTTGTAACCGATGAAGTTGCAGACGATGATCCCGACTGTCCGACACTCTCCTTCGTCATTTCCATTCGTCCCGCCGCGGATTCTGTCGTCTCTCCTGCTGCCTCCATTGTTACCTCCGGCTCTTTTTCCGCTACTACAGAAACACCTTCTTCCACTGTCTTCACTGCTGCCGCATTTTCCTTGCTTTCTGCATGGTACGTGGCTATTTCTTCTTCCGGGCTTTCTGCGCGCTCCGCAGTCATCTCCTCTTCTTCAGCGTTCATATCAGATTCCTTGTGGAACACACTTTCCGACGCGGTTTCCAAACTCACGCCACTGCCCGAAAAACTTTCCTGCTCTCCCGAGACCGCTGCATCATGGCCACAGGCCGACAACATCCCTGTCAAAACCAACGAAAAAATAATGCTTATGAACTTTTTTCCCATATCTTTATATTCCCCCTGTATTTCTAAGCTTTCGACTTTTACTAATTAAATCGGCAATATTTCCCTCATTTCATATTACACTACATAGCCACATCCTTTCAAGCCGGATATACAGGATACGCATAGTCCTATCGACACAGCTTCACTACGCGCAAACAATCGATGTCCATCTGAGAATAAAATTTTTCCACATCAGCTGCATTTAGATACACGTTTATCCGCATCACTGCTGTTTCCTCATCTTCCGCACTCACCGCAGCTCCACTATTGTCAAAAACCTCCTGCACATAAAGATTTTCCCACAATATAGCAGCCTGACCGTCTTCTGCTACAGAGTAAATATTGATGCGATCGCCACTTCGAAGCACACCTCCCACCATCTGATATAGGTCATCCGCTTTGAAACCAGCAATCACCGGTTGTTCCATACCATCTAAAATACACACCTTCTCTTCAAACATCCCGGTAGTCAGAAGCGTACCGGCCTCAATATCATATACTGCCGTGGCATCTATTTGCAGCTGCGTTTCCTTAAGTCCGGTTTCCGGTATAAACTGCACATCCAGTTCCCGGCACTCCATGTATTCTCTATAGTTTCTGTCATCCAACATCAGGCCTTTGGGAATGTCCTTTACTGCTACCCATACCGAACCTTTTTCATAATTACTGAGCATATTTTTCTCCACCTGCAGCATTACAAAAAAGACTGCTGCCGACGTAACCATTGCCGCCGCCATACATCCGATCCACACCCGATAGCGACTGCTTCTCTCCTGCATTTTCATGATCATCCTCCCTTTACAAATCACTTGTTATGTCCACCAGCTTACCCTGCACCGCCGGCAATGTAAGCCCGGTCATCCCCGTCAATTCATAGGCAATTTCACTATAAATACCGGTATGTGTCACAGCTTGTCCTGCCGGAGTATACACACTGCCTGCATCGCCTATCGCCGTCGTCCACACGCCATCCCCATCTCTGTGATGCCACTCTACTTTCTCTCCCAGTACATTGTATACGATATAATTTGTTACCTGTACCTTTCCGTTTATCAGTTCCGTATTATTACACTCCCACTGCTCAGTTAGTGCCAGATTATTTTTTAGCGCCGTCTCATACCTTTCGTAAGCCTGTACATAATCCCTTACCACAATCCTGTGAGATATACCATACTCCTGCACATCAATTACTGCAGAAGCCAGATTGGATGCAACCAGTGCATCTTCCGCATAAAGCGCCGATGTCTCATACCGAAAAAGTTCCAAATGCGCCACAAGGAGCAAAAACAGAAATAGCAGAAAAAACAATCCGCACACGAACTCAATTTCGCCACTGTCTGACTTAAATAATCTGCTAATGCTTTGCTGTAGACGTCCGTTTTTCTTCAAAGACATGTTCCTCCCCTAATCGACCTTTGATCTGCAGCCTGATTTCTTCCCCATAACCCACCTGATTTACGGTACTGCCTGCCAGGTTCACCTCCTTAACACCCAGTTGTTCCAGCTCATACATAAGCTTTGTCTCATCTTCCCCGGTCAAATAACCACAGGTCTCCATGCGCAGTATGTACTTACGTGCCAGCTGCACAATTTCCCACTTACTATGAATGAGACTTACACTGTCCATATATTCCATCACTACCACTGTCATCGCTAAAACACACAGTCCCGTAGCAAGAAGATTTGCTATATTTCCCCGCGCTTTTTTCACTATCGTACACCTGCCAAAATATCTCCGGCTTCCTTGGTCATCGCAGTCACCAGCGTTTGTACAAAACCGGTCAAACTGTCCTTCATAACCACGCAAAGCAGTAGCGCAATCACGCACAGACCTACGGTCACTAAAATACCATCCACACCCGGCTCCTTCTTCCACAAAAACCTTTTTAACTGTTCCCACTTATTTCTCAAAATCATTTCTTTCTTCCTCCTTTATCCATACAATACTTTGCAATTTTTTATAGTTCTCTGCAACATTACTCCCTACTCCTTCTCCACACCAATTACCTTTTGTTCCCTAAATCCTATAAATGGAACAAGGTGGACGAGGCCATCATATTGGTAACTGCAGCATATAACGCTACTGCCAGCACTGCCGCCAATATCCCCAACTGATAAAAAGTAACACTTCTGTCCAGTGCATTCTTCTGTCTTTCAAGAACTGTTTTCTCCATATCCTTTATCTGCTCAGAAATATCCCGCAAAAGCTCCACAGCCTGCCCCGATTCCAAGGCTTGCATAATCGTGATACAAAGTGCATCGATATAGCGATTTCTGAACTTTCCCTGAAAGCGTTCCAGGGCCTGATAAATGTCCGCTTTTACCACAATATCCCCTGCCAGATCCAAAAGTGCCTGTCGCAATCTGGGTTCCCGTACGCTGCCATAACATTCTGCCAGTGCATCCGTTACATACACTCCTGCCTGTAGTTGTAGTTCCAATGCATGATATACCATTTTAATCTCCTGCAACATCTTTCGATTATCCTGTTCATTCATGTAAATCAAAAGCCACCCCGGAGCCATTCCCAGCAGTCCCGCTGCCAACATCCCATATCCCACGGATATCTCCGACAATACCGCCAGCCCTGCCAGTCCGCACAGAATGCTTAGTGCCAGAAAAGATACCGGCTGTATCCCTCTGCTATAATGATAAGTGGCACCATTTCCTATCAGCCAATTCTGCATGCTCCTATACCAACTGAAGTCACGCCCTTTCTTTTTTACCAGTCCTGACAATTCCTCATAAGTCTTTAATATCATCTTTCCGCTAAAAGCATCCGCCAGATAACCCTTTGTCAAAAACACCATAAACATAAACAAACCGGCCACCATACCCCATACTGCCATTAATCGTATTTCCGATATATTTTCTACCATACCAACCTCCCGCTCTACCTGTCACTCTTATTAATCTGTTTCATAAAAAGCAATAGAATAATACCTACCACAAACATGGCAATTTTGCCCGGAATCGTATACAATACCACTTCCCATATGGATGTAGTAATCAGTTGGTCTACCGTCAGCAATACAAATGCTGACATCCCAAGCAGCAGAATCATATTTAAAAAGGATTCCCGTTGCAGGCTACGCCGCTGCTCCTTCATTTGCTGATATTCACGGATACTGCGCCGGCTGCTTTGTACCAATACAGAAAAGTCTGCACTATAGCGTATCCCTATTTCCATATTGCGAATCAGTTCTTTAAACTTTGGATGTTCTATCCTCTCTGCCATGGAAAGCAGCGCCAACTCCACATCTCCCGTGGTCTGTGCCTCCAAATAGCACCTTTCCAACACAGTCTGCAAAGGGTCCTCCACATATCTTGCCACTTGTTTAAATATACCTGTAACTTCCCCTGCCGTAATACTGTAATTCCCCAAAAAATCCAGGAACTTCAGCAGTTCACCATCCAATATACGCAGATTCCTTCGAGCCAAAACCTCACATAGGAAAACCTCCGCCAACACAATCACCACTATGGCTGACAAACCGCCCATGATACTTTTCGTCATCATACATACCAATGAAAATCCAACCACCATCAGTAACACACTTCCCAGACACCAGGTCTCTACGGTGATCAACGGATGATAAAGTGCCAGTCCGCTATAGTCCAGGCTCTGCTCCAGCCGTTTCCACACCGTAGGTTTTTCTGCAGGAAATCGTAGTCTGCTTCTCCCCTGCAGGCTCCTCTGCCGCGCTGCCGTTTCCAAACTTTCTCTTGTCTGCACTAGCACTCTACTAGGCAATCGGCTTTCCGATATACTCAGATATAAAAAATAAAACCCTGTCAGCAATCCTAACAAAATCACAAGTTTCATACTAATAACCATACCCTTTCCTCAGCAGTGTAAAAGATATTTTTCACACTGCTTCCTCTTGCTTCCGTCCGGGTGCCTCATAGAGTTTATGCATGATAAGCTGCCTCCTGTCACCATCCCAGCCTTCACATGCATACACTTCCTGTACCTTAAAATGTTTCATAAACACAAGAGTTTGAAAACAAGTCATCATACGCATCAGTTCATCCCTGGAATACCTACTCTCATACATGGCGTAGTCCACCAACTTGTCCGGCCCTTGGTCCGCAGAAGGGGCATGTATGGTAGCAGCACACAGTTGTCCTGTGTAAGCGGCATTCAACAAATACAGTGCTTCTCCACCCTTTACCTCACCGATAATGAAATAATCCACATCCATGGTCAGTCCGGCAATACTGATATGCTGCAAATCATAACTGATCTGGCTTTCACCACTCCCGGGGAGTGAATGCAAAAACATCATATCCGGATGGAATAATGTAGTCAGCTCGTCCGCCTGCTGACTGACCAGCACCGACATATGGTCCGGTATGGTTTCCTTCAAAGCATTTAGCAGCGTGGTTTTTCCGGAGGAATTGCCGCCACATATCAGCATGGACCCGGTGCCAAAGCGACTGATTAGAAGCTCCGCCACCTCCCGACTCATCATCTCTTTCTCCACCAATGCCTTCATCTGCGGAAAATTCTTAGGCACCTTACGAATACAAAGATAGGGCTCATTGTAAGTATTTAGTAATGGCATGGACAGGGTAAATCTCAGGATAAAATCCGGGTGACTCCGGGTATCCGTAAAGCGTTGAATAGCATTCAGATTTGATATATTTACTTGATTCTTGGTGGCAATATAATCAATAAAGCGACGGTATTCTTTTTCGGAAGCAAAAGCCACACCTGCCTCCATACGCCTGCCGTTTCGTTTTACGCGGATATTATCATAGGCAATCACCCGGATGTCCGAAATCTCCCTGTCATCTATAAGCGGTGACAGAATGGCATACCCGAATATATACGCTTCGAAGGCCTCCAACAATTCTGCTGCCTGCGACCCCTGAAGCCCCAACTGAGTCTTGATATGCTCCCCCGCTTCCTCCAGAAAAGCTGTTTTGTCCATTATGCCTTTTTTCATCAGCAACAACGAATTTTGCTTACGGGTCAGATAATCGTCGATTAACTCCTGTAGCATATCCCGAGGCTGCTGAACCTGTAAAAGTTCTTTTTCCATAGTCCTCCTTTTCCTAAAAATATGCTATAAAATATAACTAAGTGAAACTTTGGTCGATATGACCGGATGTGTCTCAAAGACTTCGAGTAAAAACAATTTACACCTTTTGTACAGGAAAGTAAAGGCTATATATAGACTTTTTAATTTTTCTTGTACTTTTTCATTTTCGTGGTATACTATAGAGGTGGTGATTCATCACAATGTATTGGGAAAGAGTGGTAAATTTATGGGTTTCTTGTTATTAGCAGGTGGATTCCTGGTTATCCTGGTTGCAGTCATTATCGCAGTTATATCTGCAGTGGTATCCGCAGTTGCGGCAGACCAGGACGTATCTGAAGACTAAAGGCGAAACAGTCACTAAACTGTTTCGCCTTTTTCTATTCTCGCCGCCAGATCTTCCAGATACATCCAGCGCTCCATTTTTTCTTCTAACAGCGCCTCTGCCTTTTCCTTCTCGGCGGTGATTTCATTCAGTTTTACAAAGTCACGTGCATACTTCAATAAGTCCTGCTCCAGACGTTCTATCTTCTGTTCCAGCTCCCCGATCTGCCCTTCGATGGTCTCGTAATCCTTTTGCTCCTGATAGGTCATCTTTAACTTTTTCACACGATTACTCTTCCAGTCCTTGGAACCGTCCGAACCACCTGTGCTGCTGCCCCCATCTCCCTGCAGCTTGTCAGCAGTCCCATTCTTGGGACCTACTCCGCTTTTACCGGAGATCATATCTGTAGCCTGGACCTCCTCCGCCTGCTTTCTGGCCGCATAATCGGTATACCCGCCCTCATGCTGTACCAGACGGCCGCCCTCTTCAAAGGCAAAAATGCGGTTCACAGTTCTGTCCAAAAAGTATCTGTCATGGGACACGATAAACACAATCCCCTGAAAACGGTCCAGATAGTCCTCCAATATCTGTAAAGTGGCAATATCCAAATCATTGGTAGGCTCATCCAGTATCAGCACGTTGGGAGCTCCCATCAACACCTTGCACAGATAGAGACGCCTACGCTCTCCGCCGGAAAGCTTGCCCAGCAGTCCGTACTGGTCTTCCCCTTCAAAAAGAAAACGCTCCAGCATTCTGGCTGCCGTCACACGTCCATCCTCGGTCTCCACATATTCTGCCACATCTCTGATATAATCAATTACCCGCTTATTAGGGTTCATGATCTCCGCGTCAATCTCCTGGGCATAATAACCGATTTTAACAGTCTGACCGATTTCCACATAGCCTACATCCGGAGACACCTGTCCCATAATCAGCTTCATCAAAGTAGACTTACCGCAACCATTGGGTCCGATAAAGCCCAGACGGTCCGTTTTGCCGCACAGGTAAGTAAAATCCTTTATCAGGAACCGATCCTCATATGCCTTGGTGATATCATGAAGTTCCACAGTGGTTCTGCCCAGTCTGGAAGCCACAGAAGACAATTCCACCCTGCCGTCAAAGGCCACATCCGCAATATTTTTCATGGTTTCATACCGCTCCAGCCTTGCCTTCTGCTTGGTAGAACGGGCCCGGGCACCTCTTTTTACCCATTCCAGTTCAGTACGCAGAATGCTCTTTCGCTTACGCTGGCTGGCCAGTTCCATCTCCTCACGTTGTAGCTTCAGCTCCAGAAATCCGGAGTAATTGGCATCATAGGAATATATATGTCCCTTGTCGATTTCCACAATACGTCTGGTCACACTATCCAGGAAATAGCGGTCATGGGTTACCATAATCACCGCGCCCTTGCGTTTTTTCAGCTGCTCCTCCAGCCAGTCACTCATCTCATTGTCCAAATGGTTGGTAGGCTCGTCCAATACCAATATTTCCGCAGGTGACATGAGCACGGACACCAGGGCCAGTCTCTTTTTCTGACCACCGGAAAGCTGACCGCAGGGCTGCCCGAAATCCTCCACACCCAATCTGGTCAACATGGCCTTGGCATCTGCTTCACGGGTAGCACGATTTTCCTCGTCACAATTCCCCCGGAGCACCGCCGCCAGTACTGTTTCCTCCGCATCAAATACAGGCGTCTGGGGCAAAAACCGTACCACACAATGATTTGCCAGTACCACCCTGCCCTCATCAGGCTCTTCCAGCCCTGCAATGATACGCAGCAGTGTAGACTTACCGGTTCCGTTGATGCCGATGATACCTACTTTTTCTCCCTCTTCCAGATAAAAGGAGGCATCATCTATAACCTTTCTCTCCCCAAAGGCCTTTGTAATATTTTCAAGTGTTAATATGTTCATCTTTCCTCATTCCACGGAAGCATCTACATCTAAAACACATTATTTCAGTGCTCCGTATACTACATTTCTTAATTTGCGTACCACAGGCATGGTACCGCTTTCCACACGCTGTATGAAATACAGCAGGACCAAATCCTCAACAGGGTCCATCAGCACATAATTACCGGTCCATCCGTCCCAACCGAATATACCCACGGAGGCATTACTTTGCGCCGGTCCCTGATCCGCGAGTACACGCATCAGACAACCATATCCATAGCCCCAGAGACTGTCCCAGTTGAAATTCACCTTCTGCGCATCACTTAGTCTGTCTCTGGTCATAAATTCCACTGTTTTGCGTCCCAGTATCTTCTTGCCGTTATAAGTACCGCCCTGCACCAGCATCAGCGCAAAATGACTGTAATCCTCCACCGTACTTACCAGTCCGCAACCACCGGATTCAAAGGCCACATCCTCGCCGTAATATTCCCCCAGATGACTGCCTACAAAGGGCACCAGCCTGCCCGGCTCCTTACGCCAGTCATACACCTGTGCAAAACGCTCCAGCTTTTCCTTCGGCACATAATAGCCCGTATCCACCATATCCAACGGTTCAAAAATCTCCTTGCGCAAAAACTCCCCATAGGGCATACCTGACACTACCTCTATCACTCCTCCAAGGATATCCGCAGACAACCCGTACATCCACCGCTCTCCCGGCTGAAATACCAACGGAATCTCCGCAATCCTGCGCATATACTCACGGGTAGTCACTGTCTCTCCCTGCTCCCGCCTGCTTATCAGTTCTCTGAACAGTTTGTCCATCTGACGCCCCGGCTCATGACTCATATCCGGATAGGGAATACCGGAGGTCATATTTAACAAATCAAATATGGTAATATCTCTATAAGTATCCGCTAATTCCCCGTACTCCTGCCACACCTTCTGATGTGCATATTCCGGCAGATACAAAGATATGGGGTCTCGCAAATCGATGAGTCCGCGCTCCATCAGTATCATGGTCGCCACAGCCGTAATAGGCTTGGTCATGGAAAACAGACGGAAAATGGTATCCTCCTCCATCTTTTTTCCCAGCTCTGCATCCGCATCTCCCATTACACTTTGGTAAACCGTTTTACCATGTTGCATCACACGGCAAATCGCCCCGTTAATACGCTTTGCATTTATCTCTTCCCGAATTAACCGGTCCATTGATTCTTTGAATTTTGTCATGATTATACCTCCTGCTTTACCTTCTTCATCTAATACCTATTCTCTTCCATAGTAGGTACCTGTCCCATATTTCTGCCACCACTTTTCATCTTGATAGGAACTGTATTCCGACATCTTACAATCCTCATACATATCCATCGCCAGTTCTTCCATTACATCCAGCAACTCAAGGGGTGATATATATTCCTGAGGAATCGCACTGATTCCTAAATAAGCTCCCAAAATATTTCCGGTAATGGCACCGGTGGAATCACTATCACCATCATGATTTACCGCACAGATAATCCCCTGCACAAAATCATCCTGATATTTCAGTGCGCTATACACTGCTATTGCCAGTGCTTCTTCTGCCACCCAGCCTTCACCCAACATACCTATGGCATCCAAGTCATCCATATCTGCCTTAGAAAGTTCCACTGCCCTTTCCATGAGTACCTTGAACTCTTCTGTATGCTTTTCCGCCTGAAACAATTTACAGGTGGTATTTACTGCTTCTGCAACAATCTCTTCCAGAGAATCCTGAGAAGTGAGGCATCCCGCAATGATGTGCGCAAGGGCTGCTGCCGGAATATATCCCAAGGGATGTCCATGGGTCAACGCTGCCACTTCAGCACCTACCACGGCTACCTCTTCCAATGAGCGCATATGCTTTGCCAGATACAAACCCACCGGTGCCACTCGCATGACACCACCACAGCCTTTACTGTTGTTAATCCGTTTCGCCACACTTCCGCACTCATCCATTTTCAGCGCAGACAGACAAGTATTACCGGGGGCTCTATTATTAAAAAATTCTCTATAATTCAGCAACCAGGACTTACCGTAAGGATTCTTGTCCGCAAAATCTCTATCCTGTGTGGCCAGCCAGTCTTTATAGGCCAGATTCACATAGGACTGCCACGGTCCCATGATTCCCCGCAGACAGAGTCTGGTGTACCCTTGCAAAAGTCCGCAGGCCGTAAACAAGGTCATTTGCGTATCATCTGAAATCAAAGCCTTCCCACCAAACAGCTCATAGTGACCAATGCCCTGAGAGCCGTAAATCGCAAAAATATCCCGTGCAGAGCGAAATTCCACAGAATATCCTAAAGCATCTCCAACCGCTCCGCCTATAAGACAGCCTCTTATTCTATCTAATCCTGTAACCTGCATAATTCCGCCACCTCCTGCGACACTTCCCCGTTCCATACGAACTCCTATTTGGTACCTTTAAATCACTCCGTCCGCCGATATACATCCACTATTTATAGCTCTATGCTGCAAACAAGCGCTTTCTTTCAAACCATTGTGCCACCATATATCTTTGCAGTTTTGATTTTGACATCTCGAAGGCAGCAATCAACGCATCTGCTACCTGTCCTGCGTCTGTTCACAACAATAAAAATCCATGGTTGCATCATAATATTTCTTATAGAATTCCCTTAGTTCCGCATCCGGATCTAACAAAAGGAAATCCCAATCCTTTAGAAAAGACAAGGTTCTGTCCACAAAACCTTTCTCATAGCGGTCCGTTTTTAAATAACCATTTTCGTCACGATAGCTGTCAAATCCAGTGGGTTGCATCTGACTCCAAACCCTTAAGGCATTTTTTAATACATTATTCGCGTTCAGAATATGAAGCCTTTTTTGAATGTTCTCCAAACTGCACTGAATCAGCCTGTACAAATCTTGCGACCAGACTTGTGAAGCCTTTTTTATTTGGACATACCCATACTTGGTGGGATGCTGAAGCATACGTATCTGTACCCAAGCATGATCATCACAATTTCTCTGAGATGATTTGTCCTCCACAAGTGAAGCTATATTTTTTACCACTTCTGCAACATCCTGCTCCGTATTCTCGCACTCATATGCATAGAGAAGCCTGCGCCATTCATGGACACGTCCTACCAACAAAAGCTTGCCACTACTACTAGCATATATATAATGAATTATATCCTTTTCAGCAACTACATAGGTTTTTGTCTGAAAACCCTCCAATAAATTCTTTACCATACGTTTATATGCCTCTCTGTTCATCTAAAAATGAACTTCAAATCTTCACACACTTTTACCTAATTTTTGAAAGAATCTTCTTTTCGTTCCGCTTTGCAAACTCACTCAACGAATACGAACGAATTCTTTGACTTACGATATTGGGAATCAAAAAGCCATTATTCGTAAGCTTCGCACATCGATTGATAATTGTTTTATTTGTTACACCAATCATCTTACTTACATCGATTGGCGTGAACTCCAGCATTCTCTTTTTCAAAAGGAATACCAACAAATCCTTTTCCCTTGCGTTCAAATAGGACAAGCTACCATCCAAATCATCTGCCTGAACACCCTTTGACAGTTCGCAAACCTTTTTCGAATACAACTCCACCATACGCAGAAAATAATTCACCCAAATTTCAGGATGTGGCGGATTTTCTCTTCCAGAATAATATAATACCGGAAGCCCCATCTGGAGCGATTCATAATACTCATCCGGGTCATAGGCAAAGTACTCTTCCAAAGAACCGATTCCATTAAATCCATAACCATAGAAGTCTAAGATATATCCGGACATAAGTCTTGCTGTTCTTCCGTTTCCATCTTCAAAAGGATGAATCGTAACTAATTGATAATGAACGACCGCAGCAATGATGAGTGGATGATCATCCGTTGTATTTACATAATTTACTAATTCGTCTAACAGATCAGGAACATCTGAATATTCAGGCGGAATATAGTCCGGAGCTCCTGTTGCTGCATCATACACCGCAAATAACATACCCGGAGGCATCGGTCCTCTGAGTCCTATCTTTTCTTTTGATGCACCTTTTTCAACCATCGCCTGCACTTCAAGAATCATTTCTTTTGAAAAAGTTTCTTTTCTCTTTAACTTTTCTTCAAGCAGATTTAATGCAAGAAAATAATTCCTAATCTCCTGCTCCGGTTTCAAAAAATGCTTATGTTCGTCTCTCTCAATAGCCTCATCCGCCTGTTTCTCTGTAAGAGGATTGCCCTCAATCTTATTTGACGCATAAGAACTCTTCTTCTTAGAATTCTTGCGTAGCCTATTTTTCGTCATTGGTGGCAACTCTATCGTACTTAATGAAAAACGATTTTCATCGATTGATGATATTTTCTTCAATATGTCATTGGATAATGCAACCTTTATCATGAACATCACCTCTTCACCAAAGTTATTTCAAGAAATAGTATACCTTATTTCAAAAAAAAATTCCATTAAATTTTCACTATTTTTACACTATTTTTCACTGCTGCATTATTACAATTATCTCTTAGAATCGTACTTTCACATCATGAGCGTAGGCATAGTGGCTAAAAAGATCTCAAACTGAACACTTCGAGTATGCCGTACTTTACTGTAGTTATAATTTTATATATGCAACAATTTTTTTGCATTTTCACTAAAAATATTAGTCCGCTCTTGTTCATCAGACGTTGCTCGCA
>JAZODQ010000076.1:0-12169 GCA_045597105.1 Acetatifactor sp. | reverse complement strand
CGAGAAGGGCGTGCACCGTTTGGTGCGTATTTCTCCTTTCAATGCCCAGGGCAAGCGACAGACATCCTTTGTATCTCTGGATGTAATGCCGGATATTGATGAGGATTTGGATGTGGAAATCGATGAAAAGGATTTGCGTATCGATACCTACCGAAGCAGTGGTGCCGGTGGTCAGCATATCAATAAGACCTCTTCTGCTATCCGTATCACCCATATCCCTACGGGTACGGTAGTGCAGTGCCAGAACGAGCGTAGCCAGTTCCAGAATAAGGACAAAGCTATGCAGATGCTGAAGGCCAAGCTGTATTTGCTGAAGCAGGAGGCCAATGTGGAGAAATTGTCCGATATCCGTGGCGAAGTAAAGGAAATCGGCTGGGGTAATCAGATACGGTCCTATGTATTGCAGCCCTACACTATGGTAAAGGACCATCGTACAGATGTGGAAACCGGTAATGTGGACGCAGTGCTGGACGGCGGACTGGATACTTTTATCAACGGATATTTAAAGTGGTTGTCTATAAAACCTGAAGAGAATTAATGAAAAGCCGCAGGGGATTACTCCTGCGGCTTCATAATGTCTAAGAAAAATAATGTGGTAGAAAGGGTTCGGTAGGGGTACACCCAGACCAGACCGATACCGAAACTTAGGATACAAAGAATTATCAAAGGTATAAAGCTGACTCTCAGTAGGAAAAGTCTCATTTTATGCCCTTTCATAATTTTTAGGCTGTGTTTCAGTAACTGACCTGCACCCATGTCGGGGAAATCCAGCATTAAAAAGTATATCTGTGCGATGCCGGAAGAAAGTGCATAGTATACAACAGTGCCGGCCAGATAAGCCCATATAAGGGAGGAAAGATCTGTTTTTTCGGCCAACTGCTGCTGATATGTCAGATACTGATAGGGTATCATGCAAATCTCAGCGACAACGTTGATAATCAGCGACAGTAACAGGGATTTCCTGAAACCGTATTGAAAGCCGGCGTATAAATCATTGCTTTCATACTGACCGCCGCAGGCGAAATTCAGGAAATACATGGTTACGCCTATGTCAAATACACCCAGCAACACTGCTATAAGAATGTTGAAAAATTCTATGAGCACAGTGGTTAATATCACATTATTTAATGCAGGTATGGTGAGCAGCATTTGAACCAGTGTGAGACTAACGGAAGACAGGAAAGTCTGCAGGGCAAAGGTCAGCATGATGAAAAGCAGGGTAAAGAGCGTAACGGCTCCGTATTTACCGGTCAGCATATCCTTTGCCTGATTTTTTATTTGTACGTTTGATTTGTATTGTGACATGTGATTATCCTCTTCACTCTATATTTTAAGAATCTGCTTCGTTTTCCTGAGGCAGATCAAGGTCGTAGTATTGCTCCATGAAACTGTCAAAATCCTCTCCATACATGCTTTCGTACATGTAGCTCATCTGCTGGTGGAAAGCTTCATCCTGAAGCAGAACCGGCAGAACCTTAAAAGAGTAAAACAAAATAAAAGCGACAAACAGCAGTGCAACGGAGGAAAAAGCAATACCGGCCAGAGAGGTGCTTTCCATGCGTTTGCCCTTGCGGTGTCCCATGACAGCAAAAATAATGCTCAGGGAGCCTGTAATCAGGGGAAGGATGCCGGTGCACATGGTGGCCATTGCAACGATACCGCATATGCAGGAAGCCAGACCGAAATTATTTTTCTGCGGTCTGTAAGATGGCTGATTTTGTTGGTTGTAGTAGGAAGGTTCTGAATCGTTTGTATAATTAAAATAGTCCATAATAATATCAGCTCCGAATAAATTTTGTTTAAGCATACTTATCTGACAATACTCTATCATTTTTTGTAAGCTTTCGCAATGAAAAACAATGAATTTAACTTGAAAAGGATGCCCAAAATCCAGTATAATAATTCATGTCGCAAAGAAATGCAGCGCGAAAAGGAGAAGTATAAAACATATGGATATTTTATTGCAGTTAAAAGAAGAATTAGCGGTAGAAAAATGGCAGGTAGAGGCTGCAGTCAAGTTGATTGACGAGGGCAATACCATTCCGTTTATTTCCCGATATCGTAAGGAGGCTACAGGCTCTTTAAATGATGAGCAGCTCAGAAATTTGCATGAGAGATTGGTTTATCTGCGTAATCTGGAGGAAAAGAAGACCCAGGTGCTTAGCAGTATCGAAGAGCAGGGACAGCTGACGGACGAGCTGCGTGAAAAAATACTGGCTGCACAGACACTGGTAGTAGTGGAGGATTTATATCGTCCTTACAGACCTAAGAGAAAGACCCGCGCAAGTGTGGCGAAGGAAAAGGGTCTGGAAGGTCTGGCAGAGTACATATTGGCACAGAATGCTACAGAGGATGTGTTGGCAGAAGCTGAAGAATACGTTTCTGAAGAAAAGGAAGTGGCTACGGCAGCAGAAGCTTTGCAGGGAGCCAAGGATATTATTGCAGAGCGTATCTCCGATGAGGCGGACCACCGTCTGTATATTCGTAATGCGACCATGGAAGAGGGGGTAATCACTGCAGAAGCCAAGGATGCGAAAGCAGAGAGTGTATATGAGATGTATTATGATTTCAGTGAGCCTGTGAAAAAGGTGGCAGGACACCGTGTCCTGGCTCTGAATCGTGGTGAGGCGGAGAAAATTCTGACCGTGAAGGTAGTGGCGCCTGTGGAGCGCATTATCCGTTATCTGGAAAAGCAGCTGATTACTATAGACAATGCTTATACTACCCCTATATTGCAGGATGTGGCGAAGGACAGTTATGAGCGTCTGATTGCACCTGCCATAGAGAGAGAAATCCGCAATGAACTTACTGAGAAGGCAGAGGATGGCGCCATCAATGTATTTGGTAAGAATCTGGAGCAGCTTTTATTGCAGCCCCCTATTGCAGGTAAGGTGGTGCTGGGCTGGGACCCCGCATTCAGAACCGGTTGTAAGCTGGCAGTAGTGGATGCTACCGGCAAGGTGCTGGATACCAAGGTAATTTACCCTACTGCGCCTCAGAACAGAGTGGAAGAAGCTAAGGCAGATTTAAAGAAGCTGATTAAGAAATATAACGTAGATCTGATTTCCGTAGGTAACGGTACCGCCTCCAGAGAGTCTGAGCAGGTGATTGTTGATCTGCTCAAGGAGCTGGACCGTCCCGTACAGTATGTGATTGTAAACGAAGCAGGTGCTTCCGTATATTCTGCAAGTAAGCTGGCTACAGAGGAGTTTCCGAACTTTGATGTAGGTCAGAGAAGTGCGGCGTCCATTGCCCGCAGACTTCAGGATCCTCTGGCAGAGCTGGTGAAAATCGATCCCAAGTCCATCGGTGTAGGCCAGTATCAGCATGATATGAACCAGAAGAAGCTTAGCGATGCTTTAAGCGGTGTAGTGGAAGACAGTGTAAACAAAGTAGGTGTGGATTTAAATACGGCATCTGCATCCCTGCTGGAATATATTTCCGGTATCAACAAGACTATTGCAAAGAATATCGTGGATTATCGTGAGGCCAACGGTCGTTTTACCAATCGTAAGCAGCTGCTGAAGGTGGCAAAGCTTGGACCTAAGGCTTACGAGCAGTGTGCGGGCTTTATGCGTATCTTAGATGGTGACAATCCGCTGGATGCCACCAGTGTACATCCTGAGTCCTATGAGGCAGCAGGTCAGCTGATGGAAAAGCTGGGACTGACCATGGAGGATGTGAAGGTAGCCCAGAAGAATGCGGCAAATGCGTCCAAGGCAGAAAAGGCTGCGAAGGAAAACGCTGCAAAGAAGGCACCTCAAAAGCCTGCAAAGAAAACAGTGCAGGTGAGAAACACCAATACTGCCATGGGTAAGGCACTGGCGGCAGCTATCGGCGGTACGGTAATCGAGGAAACCAAGGCTCCTGTAGCGGTTCAGGAGCAGGCTGTGTCCGTGTCCGGACTGGAAAAGAGAATTAAAAACAAGACACAGCTGGCACAGGAACTGGGTATCGGAGAGATTACTTTGACTGATATTCTGAAGGAACTGGAAAAACCTGCCCGTGATCCCAGAGATGACATGCCCAAGCCTATTTTACGCAGCGATGTATTGGATATGAAGGATTTAAAGCCGGGTATGATTTTAAAGGGTACCGTGCGTAATGTTATTGACTTTGGTGTGTTCGTGGATATCGGTGTGCATCAGGATGGTCTGGTACATATCTCCCAGATAACGGACCGTTACATCAAGCATCCTCTGGAGGCTGTGAGCGTAGGAGATATTGTGGAAGTACAGGTCCTTTCCTGTGATGTGGCTAAGAAGAGAATCTCTCTGACCATGAAAATAAATCAAGAGAAAAAATAAAAATTTCCTGCATCAGGTTAAAATCGCCCCTTGTCTATCCGGTTGTGGTAGGTTATAATGTGTGCCACATAGGAAAGTTCTTCGGGGTAGGGTGAGTGATAACAATTCCCAACTGGCGGTATAGTCCGCGACCTGCATTCCGTACATAACCGTGGCATGTATAAGTATATGCAGCGGCATATAATGTGTAAGAGTGTGGCTGAACCGGTGTGACTCCGGTACCAACAGTATAGTCTGGATGAAAGAAGAAATAACAGGTGAAGTATGCCCCGGGACTGTTTATGCCCCGGGGTTTTTATATGGGCGCTTTTAGGCGTCTCGTTGTTGCCTGGAGGAAGAATTTCCCTTTGACCATAATTTCCAATTTAGAGTACCTGTAAAAAGAGGACTCGTATGTGTTGAAAGGAGAAATGAAGTATGTTGGAAACTGTGAAAGAAAATTTAATGTTTGTGCTGGAATTTGGATTGGTAATTCTGTGCATGTTTGTGGTGGCGATTATTTTTGATCGCCTGGCTGCCCGAAAGAGGGGAACGGCAGATGGTGTGAGCAAGGTCAGAAAAATGACGGTAACCGGTATGTTTTCTGCCATTGCGGCCATATTGATGCTGGCTGAGTTCCCTTTGTTTTTCGCACCGCCCTTTTATGAGCTGGATTTTAGTGAACTGCCCATCTTAATCGGTGCTTTTGCATTCGGTCCGGTGGCAGGTGTAACCATGGAGTTTGTAAAGATTTTGCTGAATACTATTTTGACAGGTACTACCACTGCTTTTGTAGGGGAACTGGCAAATTTTGTGGTGGGTTGCAGCTTTATTTTACCGGCATCCATTATTTACAGCTTTTGTAAAAATAAAAAAGGAGCCATTGTATCCTGTGTAGTGGGTACACTCGTGCTTACGGTGTTCGGTACGGCCTTTAATGCTATTTATCTGGTGCCTACCTTTGCAGAGCTTTTCGGTATGCCCTTAGACGCTATTATTCAGATGGGGGCGGAGGTGAATCCGCTGGTAACGGAAGGAAGTATCGTAAGCTTTGTGGTTGCATGTGTGGCGCCCATGAATCTGATAAAGGGCGGCGCTTCTTCCATTATTACTTTATTAATTTACAAGTCCTTAAGTCCTATTATCAAGCATCAGAGATAATTAATCCTTGCTTTTTCGGGCAGATAGAATATAATGAGAATAGTTAAAATAAAAGCACCTACGATGTAGGTGCTTTTTGAAAAGGAAGGTTTTGTAATGGTTGAATTGGATGTAAAAATCGGAGCGAAAGAGCTTTATGATTATATGTTAATGCATACATACAACAGCCCTTCGGGAATTCTGGGAAGCGGTTTCGGTGGTGTGCTTGTTGTGGCAGGCGCCCTTAGAGGACAGTGGATTTTTGTGATTGCAGGTATCTTTTTACTTTTGTACCTTCCGTGGACATTATTTATTAAGAGCAGACAGCAGGCAGCAAATAATCCTGCATTTCAGGAGAGTCTGCATTATGTGCTGGATGAGAGCGGGCTGACCATTTCCCAGGGGGAAGCTACAGCTACCCAGGCATGGGAGGATATGGTGAAGGCTGTATCTACGAATAAAAGTATTATCATTTATACTTCCAATGTGAATGCGACCATTATTCCTAAGGACCAGATGGGGGATTTGTATATGTCGGTACTTGAAATCATTTCTACCCATATGCCCCCGAAGAAAGTGAAGATTAAAGCATAGGACAGGCATTTTGAAGTGGAGTATTTAGGTGATATGATATTTTAGAAGGGTTTGATTTGATATGAAAATATATGATTCTTTCAGTCCTGAGGATACGTTTGAACTGGGACGCCGAATCGGTGAAGCATGCAGTCCCGGTCAGGTGTATACGCTGATAGGCGACTTAGGTGTGGGCAAAACTGTATTTACCCAAGGTCTGGCTAAAGGCCTGGGGATTACAGAACCGGTAAACAGTCCTACTTTTACAATCGTGCAGATTTATGAGGAAGGACGTATGCCTTTTTATCATTTTGATGTATACCGCATCGGTGATGTGGAAGAGATGGACGAAATCGGCTACGAGGATATGTTCTATGGTGAGGGCGTGTGTCTGATTGAATGGGCGAATCTGATAGAAGAGATTCTGCCGGAGAAGTATGTGCAGATTTCCATTGAAAAGGACTTGGAAAAAGGCTTCGATTACCGTAAAATAGTAGTAGAAGAAAAAGAGGATAAATAAGAGTATGAAGATATTAGGGTTGGACAGCTCTGGGCTGGTGGCCGGTGTGGCAGTTGTGGAAGACGGTGTATTACTTGCGGAATATACCATGAATTATAAAAAGACACATTCACAGACATTACTGCCCATGCTGGATGAACTGCGCAGTATGATTGAGCTGGACTTAAACAGTATAGATGCAATCGCCATAGCGGCGGGGCCGGGTTCCTTTACCGGACTCCGTATCGGTGCAGCTACGGCCAAGGGTTTAGGACTTGCATTGAATAAGCCGTTGGTAGAAGTGCCTACGCTGGAAGGTCTGGCGTATAATTTGTACGGAACGGACCGGTTGGTATGTCCCATTATGGATGCCCGCAGAAATCAGGTGTATACAGGTATTTATCGATTTATACCGGAAGGGGACGGATTTAATCTGGTAGCGCTTAAGGAGCAGTGCGCCAAGGACATTCACGAAGTGATTGCACGCTTGAATGAGATGCAGCGTGAAGTGATTTTTCTGGGAGACGGTGTGCCGGTATATAAAGATATTATTGAGCAGGAGATGCAGATAAATTATTTCTTTGCCCCTGCGGCCAATAACCGTCAGCGTGCGGCCAGTGTGGCTTCTCTGGGAGAAGTGTTTTTCAGACAGGGCAGGATAGTAACTGCGGCAGAGCATCAGCCGGAGTATCTTCGTAAGAGTCAGGCAGAGCGTGAGCAGGAGGAAAAACTTGCAGAGCAGATGAAGGCAGAACAGGCTGCCGCAGAGCAGGTGACCGAAGCATAATGAATATATATATCAGAAGATTACAGGAAGCAGATATTCCAAGACTGCTTAGTTATGAGCAGGCTGCGTTCAGCAGTCCCTGGTCGGAGGATAGTTTCAGGGCTTTGCTGAATAAGCCTCATTATATGTATCTGGTGGCACTTGTTGATGAACAGGTTGCGGGCATTTGCGGTATGGTGAACGTCTGTGGTGAAGGAGATATTGACAAGGTGCTGGTAGGTGGATCCTTCAGAGGGCAGGGAATTGCACAGCAGATGTTGGGCGAACTGCTTACATGGGGGGAGCAGGAAGGCATCCGGGATTATACTCTGGAAGTGCGTGTGAGCAACAAGCCGGCTATCAGGGTATATGAAAAAGCAGGCTTTGTACCGGAAGGCGTGCGCCCCGGCTTTTATGACAAGCCTACGGAAGATGCGCTGATTATGTGGAGGCGCGGAGAATAGTTTTTGGAAGGGAGTATCTCCCAACTATTACCATACGAAACGCGCCGGTTTTCCATTATAATGTTGCATATAACAATGTAAGATATTAGATGGAGGATGAAATGCGTAGATACTTGAATAAAGAGGGCGGAGATTTGCAGGAAGTTTGCTGCAATATGTGTGGAAAGCAAATGCAGCTGGAAAACGGATATCTGAAGGAGGACTGCT
Organism: Acetatifactor sp.; assembly: GCA_045597105.1. Taxonomy (GTDB): domain Bacteria; phylum Bacillota; class Clostridia; order Lachnospirales; family Lachnospiraceae; genus Acetatifactor. The sequence goes on along the minus strand of JAZODQ010000076.1, from coordinate 4,234 downwards.
TTACGGCAGAGCATGTATTCGGATATTTCAGCGAAAAGGATGGCATGAAGCATCGGTTTGACTTATGCGAGTCATGCTATGATAAATTGGTGGCAGCATTTGCCATACCCGCGGAGGTTAGTGAAGAGACCGAGCTGGTGTAGTATGCGGAGACGGCCGGTGTCAGGGCTGTCACGCATGCGCATATGTAATTTAAAGAAAGATTGGTTAGAGAATGTTAGATGTCTGTTTGTTGGGTACCGGCGGTATGATGCCACTTCCTTATAGGTGGCTTACATCCCTGATGCTCAGATATAATGGTAAAAGTATATTGATTGACTGCGGCGAGGGTACGCAGGTGGCACTGAAGGAGAAGGGCTGGAGTCCTAAGCCGGTGGATATTATCTGTTTTACCCATTACCATGCTGATCACATCAGTGGTTTGCCCGGTATGCTGCTTACTATGGGTAATGCAGAACGGACGGAACCTTTAGTGCTGATTGGTCCCAAAGGACTGACCAAGGTAGTGTCTGCACTTCGTGTGATAGCACCGGAGTTGCCTTTTCAGATAGAATGTGTAGAGATTGGTGAGAATGCTCAGAGCTTTTCTTTTGACGGATTTCGGATTGAGGCTTTTAAGGTGAACCATAATGTGGTATGTTATGGTTATAGCATGGTGGTAGAGCGCGCGGGCAAATTTGACAAAGAGCGGGCGCAGGCACAACAGATTCCCATGAAATTGTGGAGCAGACTGCAAAAGGGTGAGACCATTACACTGGACAATGTGACCTATACTCCCGACATGGTATTGGGAGAGGCACGTAAAGGATTGAAAGTGACCTATTGTACGGATACCCGTCCCACACAGAGTCTGGTAGAAAATGCAGTGGGCTCTGATTTGTTGATTTGCGAGGGTATGTATGGTGAGCCTGACAAGCTGGTAAAGGCGAAAGAAAATAAGCATATGACCATGTATGAAGCAGCGCAGGTTGCAGTCAAAGCAGGGGTGCCTCAGTTGTGGCTGACACATTACAGCCCTTCGCTGACACATCCTGAGGAGTATATCAAAGAAGTAAGAAAAATTTTTGAAAATACAATCGCAGCTAAGGACGGCAGGACGATTGAACTGAAATTTGAAGAGGAATAGAGTAAGGGACATGAAGAGAACGACGACCAGAGGAGCAATATTTTTTGTTATCCTGATTGTGGGCGTGGTAGGATACTATACTTATTTGTCCAATCGAAGCAGAGAGATAAAGCAGGATGCGACGATGACGGAAGTACAGTCTACTATTAGCAGGAATTTGGAGCTGGATTATCCCGCTACACCCAAAGAAGTAATTAAATATTACAACCGGATACTCAAATGCCTCTATAATGAGGAATGCACGGATGCGGAAATCGAGCAGCTGGCTTACAAGGCAAGGGAGCTGTATGATGAGGAATTGCTGGCGGCAAATGAGCTGGGGATCTATATGATACGGCTGGAACAGGAGATTGCTGATTATAGAGAAACCGGTAAAAGTATTGCCAGTACAGCTGTAGCAGCGAGCACAACCGTGGATTTTTTTGAGGAAGACGGGTTTGAATTTGCACGGATAGCAAGTGGGTACAGTATCACGCAAAATGGTGTGACTACACCGAGTATGCAGATTTTCCTGCTTCGTCGTGATGAGAATAAGCAGTGGAAAATATATGGCTGGAAACTGGCCGAGAATCAAAACGAGAATGAAGCAGCTATAAATGAATCAGTGAATTAACCGTGACATGGAGTAATGTAATGTCGCGGTTATTTTAAAGAATAGGAAATTGCGCTGGAGAAAGGCGGTAACGGATTTGGAAAAGGATGTATTGATTTTAGCAATAGAGAGCTCCTGTGATGAAACGGCAGCAGCAGTGGTGCGAAACGGACGGGAGGTTTTGTCCAATGTAATTTCGTCCCAGATTGCATTACATACTGTATTTGGTGGCGTGGTGCCGGAGATTGCATCCAGAAAGCATATTGAAAAGATTAATCAGGTGATTGAGGAGGCCTTGCGAGAGGCGGGTGTAACTTTACAGGATATCACAGCCATAGCAGTGACCTATGGTCCCGGTCTGGTAGGTGCACTATTGGTAGGTGTATCCGCGGCCAAAGCCATCAGCTTTGCCACGGGTATTCCTTTGATTGGTGTACATCATATTGAAGGGCATATCAGTGCGAATTTTATTGAAAATAAGGACCTGGAGCCTCCGTTTGTGTGTCTGGTGGCGTCGGGCGGCCATTCCCATCTGGTTGTGGTGAAGGACTACGGTGAGTATGAAATTGTGGGCCGAACCAGAGACGACGCGGCAGGAGAAGCCTTTGATAAGGTGGCGAGAGCAATCGGATTGGGTTACCCCGGCGGTCCTAAAATTGATAAACTTTCCAAAGAAGGAAATCCTGACGCAATTCATTTTCCCAGGGCCAAGGTGGATGAAAGTGAATATGATTTCAGCTTCAGCGGACTTAAGTCAGCGGTGCTCAACTATCTGAACGGCTGTCAGATGAAGGGAGAAGAAGTAAATACGGCAGATGTGGCAGCTTCTTTCCAAAAGGCTGTTATAGATGTTTTGGTAGAACACTCCATTCATGCTGTGACACAATATGGGTATGATAAATTCGCCATTGCAGGTGGTGTGGCATCCAACTCTTCTCTTCGTGGGGCATTTGAAGAGGAGTGCGCGAAGAAGGGAATCCGGTTCTATCATCCCTCACCTATATTCTGTACGGATAATGCAGCGATGATAGGTGTGGCAGGATATTATGAGTACCTCAAGGGTGCCAGGGACGGTTATGATTTGAATGCAGTACCTAATCTGAAACTCGGAGAGAGATAAGGTATTATTGACTGACAAAGGTCGGGTTGGTAAAGGAGCGGACAGATGAAAAAGAAGCGTTGCACGGCAATTGTGTTGGCAGCCGGTACGGGAAGCCGTATGAAAAGTAAGGTGGCAAAGCAGTTCATGCTGCTGAAGGATAAACCTATTTTATATTACTCGTTGAAAGCAGTGGAAGAATCCGAAATACTGGATGACTGTATCGTCGTAACAGGTGAGGATATGATTTCCTATGTAGAAGAGGAGATTGTAAAAGGTTATGATTTTCAAAAGGTAGCTGCAGTAATTGCGGGAGGAGCGGAGCGCTTTTTGTCTGTAAGCAGAGCATTACAATTTATGGAAGAGGGCAGTATGCCTACCGCAAATTGTGATGGATATGTTTTTATTCATGATGCGGCAAGACCCTTTTTGACAGAGAAGATTATCCGGGATACATACGAAGCGGTTCAGCAATATGGTGCCTGTGTAGTAGGAACTCCTTCAAAGGATACAGTGAAGATTGTAGATGAGCAGGGCTTTGCAGTGGAAACGCCGGAGAGAAGGTTTGTATGGAATGTACAAACGCCGCAAGTATTTGATGTCAAACTGATTACGGAAGCATATCGACAGTTGCAACTGAAACTTTCGCAGCCGGAAGGGCAGGAAATTATGGTTACGGACGATGCTAGTGTGCTGGAACTTTTTTCGGACTGTAGGGTAAAATTGGTACAGGGATCTTATGAAAATATCAAGATAACCACACCGGAGGATATCCGTGTAGCGGAAGCTTTTTTGGCGCGATAGAAAGACTAAAAATGTTTAAAGTGTATACAATGTTTTGACAGTTTAAACATTTCAAAGAAAAACTAAAAAAAGATGTTGACATTATATTTTCTTTTTGCTAGAATACAACTTGTCGCTGATGAAGCGACATCGCTTGGAGAGATATCGAAGTGGTCATAACGAGGCGGTCTTGAAAACCGTTTGTCCGCAAGGGCGCGTGGGTTCGAATCCCACTCTCTCCGCTTGGAGACATAGAGATATTTCTCCGCCGAACATGAATATGGTAGCTTAATCAGCTTATATGGAGAAGTACCCAAGAGGCTGAAGGGACACCCCTGGAAAGGGTGCAGGTCGTTAATAGCGGCGCGAGGGTTCAAATCCCTCCTTCTCCGTTTGGTAATGAAAAAAGTAGTTGCCAAATCAAAAAAAGTGTGATACACTAAATTTTGCCGACTCACTCAAAGAGTTGGAACAAACGATATCTTGTATCACACAGAAATATGCGAAGCATATTTCCAAGTGACTTGCATGGCAAGTCATATAGAACCTTGACAAATAAACAGTAATGCAACCCTGAAAAATTCCAAAAACGAGAGAAATCGTTGAATGAATAATTCAGAGAACAGTGACTAAA
>JAZODQ010000075.1:0-1684 GCA_045597105.1 Acetatifactor sp. | reverse complement strand
GCCATGATGTACTTTTTGGGCGGTTACTGCCATTCGGGCATACTTCTGTGCTTTTGCACCCTGGTTAGCTGCTTTACATATCTTGGCATAACCCATTGCACCCTTGCCTACCAAAGCGGCACTGTCAGAAACCATGGCTACAATAGACCAAAATCCCATGCCGATATCGCCCTCTTTAAAGTAGAGGAAAGCGTCAATACCGTTGAACACAATACCTATCACAGGAATACATCCCAACAGACCAAGTAACGTATGGCGACCTTCCTACGTAGCCAGAGGGAAGAGTCCGAAAGGATCCACGTAGCTCACAGGATTACCCTGTACATAACAGTATCGGTTATGACTCTGGCTATTGTCAAGAGTTCCGGCTAAAATATTTACGCACCTCTTTCGAAACGTAAGTATTTTGAAAGAAGTGCGTTAACATCAATTATTGTTCCGTTTTGATTTCGGATGTCCTCATATATACCTGGTTAGTATCTTTCGCATAGAGGTCTTCAAATTAACTACTTGATTACCCTATGCAATACAGATAAAATCCTTGCTTCATTTCTAAGCTAAATATTCATGTGAACAAGTATAAATACTATTTTTTTATCAAGGGAATTCCATTATGATCTAAAACATAGCATACTTCTTTATCACTATCAGAAATCATAATTGTTATCTCATCCATTCCCTCAAACGGATTTTCTTCTAACACTGCTCGTACCATCCATGTGACTTTTTGGGTAATATGATTTTTTTCATCCAAATAAATTGCATCTTCCATATTACATGGAATTTCACCTAATAACTGATTTTTCTCATGAAAATTTTTGGCCATTCTGTAAACTTCTTCTGGCAACAACATAGTATTTATTTTTATATCTTTCAATTTACAAAAATGTTCCACATTTACCTTCCTCCTATATTTCTGACTTTTTCAATATACCATTGAGAATGCGACAGTTCTACTTCATTGAGCAATTTTGAGTCAACAAGATTTTTATAAACATATTCCTCTCTCGCCAAACTTCCAAGCTTTATATACTCTTCTTGACCTATCTCCAGCCATTGTTCAGCATGAAATCCTTCATGTTGTAAACTCAATAATGTTGGATTTTTTCTTATAACAATCTCGCCAGTTATATAATCAAATCCTGCTGCCATTCCATCTGGAAGTCTTTTTCCTTTTACATCAACCGTAACTTTTATTCCTTGTTTTCTCATCATTTTCTTATAGTTACGAACTTCCTTTACAGATGCTATTCTCATTCCACTTTCTGTATATTCTCTATTCCTAGCTTGGTAATCCATAAAAGAACTACCACTCTCACCAGACACAGCCCCCTTCAGCACACCGGTAATATCAGTCTGTCTCGCAGCCTTCAGACCTTGGGCATTTTGGTAGCCGAATACTGTTGACAGGCCCATGCCCAGCACATTGGCCCCCAGCTCCATCCAGTCTCCCAAGCCGACCTTTTCTCCGCTTTTAAGCTTGGTATAGATTTCCCCGGCATTTTCTACTGCCATGGAACCGTTTTTCAGGAAATTCACTCCATTACTTACCAATTCGGCGCCATGATGTACTTTTTGGGCGGTTACTGCCATTCGGGCATACTTCTGTGCTTTTGCACCCTGGTTAGCTGCTTTACATATCTTGGCATAACCCATTGCACCCTTGCCTACCAAAGCGGCACTG
>JAZODQ010000074.1:0-57538 GCA_045597105.1 Acetatifactor sp. | reverse complement strand
AGTATAAATGGACTTGCAATGGAAAGCAATACAGCGTTTGTGGAGGAAGGCGGAAAAATCTATTGTATAAAAAGTAGTGAGGCATCAAAAGCATATCTATTTAAATGCGATAATGGAAAGTTCGAAAAAGAAGAAATTAATGCGATGCTCGTAAAGTAAGATCTAAGATGTGGATGTCAGGAATTTTGAGAGGATATACTTGATAACAATCCGGCTATCCTTATCAATCATCAACATAACAGAGAGCATCATTTAGGTAAAAGTGAAGTGTGTGGACTAGCCGGAAATCCTTTGCAGGCATTTGGATCCGAACTGGCAAAGCGTGGATTTGTGGTGTTAGTACCGGATTCTATATGCTTTGAGGCAAGGCGCAAAGATACCGGTGTAGGAAGCTTCACAAAATTTGCAACATATGAGATATCCGGGTGGCCATGAAATGACCAAGGAGAGATTTGATTTTATAGTAGAATGGATTACGGCTATTTCAAAAAAGTAAAGGTAGATAATGATGAATATTGTGTATAGAGAAAACACTTTAACGGCAGATGAATATCTGGCAATGGAGTTACAGATGGGGGATCCTATAACGACGAAAGAACAGGCGGAACGCTCCATCGCGCATCAATTATTTTCTATTACAGCAGTGAAAGATAATCAGGTAGTCGGTATTGCCAGATTATTAGGTGATGCTGCAATATACTGGTATATTAATGATGTCTGGGTTTTACCGGAGTATCAGGGAAAAGGAATAGGAAGCAGTATGGTGCAAAGAATCATTCAATATGTAAAAGAAGCAAGTTTGCCGGGTACTTCTGTATCGTTGTGTCTCCTGTGTGCCAAAGATAAAGAAGGATTTTATGAAAAACTAGGGTTTTTCAAACGCCCCTGTGAATGGGAAGGTGCCGGAATGGAGATGGAACTGACAATATGATGGAAATAATAGCATATGAAATGGAGTACAATAAAGAAATTGTAGAAAAGAGTAGTATCTTATGTATTCCGTTTGAGCCACAATATTTTCAGGAATATATGAAAATATATAATGATTGTTTTTTTGAAATGCGAAAAGCTCTTGATATAGAACCCTATAACTTTTTGAGTAACTATGAGCAAATAGCAGAGAAAATAAAAGATATCTATTTGTTTGTAAGCAATGCAGAAATAATCGGGTCTGTTGCATGCTATGGTAATGAGATTGATGATTTAATTGTAAATAAAGAATTTCAGCATAAGGGATATGGAAAACAACTGTTGTTATGGGCAATACAAAAAATCAGACAACAGAACAATAACCCAATAAAGTTACATGTTGCAGAGTGGAATAAAGAAGCTCTGAAGCTGTATCAAAAAGTAGGTTTTGAAGTTATCAAAGTTGTAAAAATCAGATAGCTAAGTAATTGATTAATATTTAAATCTGGAGTAAAAGGTGGAAGCTCATGTATACAAACAGTCGAGATGAAGAAGTGAAGTTGTTAAAAAGGTTATGGACTTCTCAGCCAACCATATGTCCGAAGTGTGGGCAGGCAGAGCTTACGCATCTTCACAAAAAGGCAAAAAAGAGTGATTGCGACTGGAAGTGCCCTGCCTGTGGTGAAATATACAGAACCATAAATATGCTGAAGGAACTTCCGGTGGAATGACTTAATATAAACGCTAGTATATAAGATGAATTGGGGGATGTTATGAAAGAGATATTTGCAATTCCGGCAGTTGGCGCAATTATTGTGAAACAAGTGAAAGATGATGAATTTATTTTAGTGCAGACCAGAAAAAAGAATAATGGGGATGGAACCGATGGTTTGCTGGAGATTCCGGCAGGAAAAATACGGGAGTATGAGAATATTTTTGAGGCATTACGTCGAGAAGTATGGGAGGAAACAGGATTACATATTACGACTATACAGGGAGAAGCAGAAAGTCGGTTTCTGGATGTAGATGGAAATAAAACAGTATTATTTTCACCATATTGTGTTACACAGAATTTATCAGGCGCTTATTCTCTAATTCTGAATACATTTATATGCGAAGCGGAAGGAGAGTTATTGGAAAGGACTGATGAAACAGAGGACATTCGTTGGATGAGACGAGATGTGCTAAAAGAGATCGTAGATAATTCTCCGGAAAAGATATTTTTGATGCACATTAATGCATTAAGAAAGTATTTGGAGGAATAAATGCATGGATGAAAATATAATATCTAACATAATTTACACCTGCTTTCAGCAATTTCCGGAGGAAATAGAGCGATGCACTGTCGGCATAGGGAATTATGTTTACATCGTGAAATGCAATGATATGAAATATGTTTGCAGATGTAGCTTAGAGAAGGATGCCTATGCAGATACCATTCATTGGCTGACAGAATTGTCCGTGATAGACATCCCGATTCCCAAGGTTCTGTTTCATGGAAAATGTGAGGAATATTATTATCTGATATTGAATTTCCTTGAGGGGCAGGATATTGGTTTGGTATATCAGGATTTGACCAAATCACAAAAAAAGAAAATCGCAAAAGATGTTATGGAGATACAAAGAAAAGTATCGCAATTGCCCTTAAAAGATATGGATGATAAGTGGTCTTGGGTAACATTTGTGAATGAATTGTTGGAAAGAGCAGACCGGTTAATCACCCGGAATGGATACTTTGACAACAAAAAGGTAGAACAGTTAAGGGAACAAAAAAACTGCTTAAAAGAGTATTTTGACGGTGTGAGACCTATTGCATACCTGGATGATATCAGTACCAAGAATCTACTGATCCATAATGGACAATTATCCGGAATAATTGATATTGATTGGATGGAAGTGGGAGATAGCCTTACCTTTATTGCACTGACATATGTTGCGTTATTAAATATGGAATGTGAAACCGATTACATAGATTATCTTCTGGAAGAAAAGGGCTGTAGTGATTTGGAAAGGAAAGCATTTCTCTTTTATTCCCTGGTTTTTTGTGTAGACTTCATGGGCGAGCGGGGTACACAGTTCGGCGATAAAAGGATAGAAGTCAATGAAGAAATCATAAACCGGCTGAATCAGATATATGAAATGTTGTGGCAAAAATGGTGTGAGCAAATCGCATAGTCTGCTCAAAAGAAGCAGTATTTGGAGGATAAGCAAATGATTATTTTAATAGCAGGAGCATCCCATACAGGGAAGACGGCGCTTGCGCAGAAATTACTTGAAAAATATAAATATCCCTATCTGTCCATAGACCATTTGAAGATGGGACTTATCCGCAGCGGACATACCACACTTACACCTATGAGTGATGATGGGGCGCTAACGGACTATTTATGGCCCATTGTTAGTGAAATGATCAAAACAGCTATCGAAAATGAACAGAACCTGATTGTAGAAGGCTGCTATATTCCCTTTGACTATGCAAAGGATTTTGAACCGGAATATTTGGACCACATCAAGTATGTCTGCCTGGTTATGAGTGAGAAGTATATCAAGAATCATTTCGCGGATATTAGAGCCTTTGCAAGTGTGGTGGAAGACCGGGGAGAGGATGAGGATTGTACCATGGAATCGGTGCTTAAAGATAATGCTGAAGTATTCAAGCAGTGCCGGGCGTATAAAGTCAATTATATTTTGATTGATGAAGAGTATCAGGTGGATATGGAAGTGTAGCTTCCAGGTGTTGAGAGATATCATTTAGATGTTATGGAGAATAGAGATGAACACGAAATTAACAAACAGGACCATCATTTATGAACATCCGACTAAGGCAGTCTATGCAGCTGATTCTGATGAATTCGGCCCGGTTATAGTAAAGAGAGACCGGAATATTTTGCAGCTGAAATTAGAATATGAAATGTTATTAAGTCTGGATAGTGAGTACAGTTGTAAAGTATTTTCTTTTGATGAAAAAGAGGGACAGCTGATAGAAGAACGAATTCTGCCGGGGACAGTTCTGCGAGAGGAAAAAAATCTCGAGAAACGACTTAGTGTACTTAAGAAGATATTCTTTGCAATACATAAACCGAAAGAGGACGGCGTAACCTATCTGGATTGGCTTGCAGATATAAAAAAGTTTTGTGAAACCAATCAAATAAGTGAAGAGTGGACAAAGAAAGCGCAGCTGGCATATTCCATTTGTTTCCATATTTTTGAAAAATACAGTGAAAGAATGCTTCTTCATGGAGATTTGCATCATGATAATATTTTGCAAAGAATGGATGGAAGTTATGTAATGATTGATCCCAAAGGTGTTGTGGGCCCAGCTATTTTAGATTTACCAAGATTTATACTGAATGAGATTGGTACACATCACGAAGAATCATCAATAGAGCATATTACAAGAGTGATAGAGCTTATTAGTCAGCAATTTGAATATCCACTGGAAGATGTGGAAAAAAGTCTTGTAATGGAAATTATCTTAGCCAATATCTGGTGTATAGAAGATGGTGAAAATACTGATTCGGAAGAATTAGAGATTGCAGAACATATTCTGAAAAGACTATAAAAGGAATACTAGCTTCATATTTCCGAAATTAGAACAGACAGGCGAGAATATGTTGGATAACCGTGCATTTGTTGCATCACAGAAAAGGAAGCATAATAGATTAGGAGAGATATACGTATATAAAAGGTATTTCTTTTTGTAAAAAGTAGTATAACAGATAGAATACTATTTTTGTACAATTCTAGCTGTCAGATAATTGATTTCTGGTGTAGAAAAACACGGTTTTAAGAATTAATAACGGATAAAAGATGCTATTATGGTAGTTCTATATGATATGAGTTTTAAATTTGGCGACAAAACAAATAAATATAAGCGAAAAATAGATAAAATATCATATATATTTACAAAAATAAAAAAATATATATGACGGGAGCCATTTTCATAAGATCAAAAGATTGCAAATGGTTGCAATATGCCAAAGTGAAGGAGATATTTTAATGCAATATGAAATAAGAGAATACGTCAGGTATCAGGAAGACGAGATATTAAACTTATATCAGAGTGTTGGTTGGTTTAATTATGTAAAGAACCCGGATATGGTGAAGAATGCTTATGAAAATTCATTAAAAGTACTTGGCGCATATCAAGATAAAAAGCTGATAGGTATTATAAGAGTAGTTGGTGATGGTTACTCCATTATTTATATTCAGGACATTTTGATTCTGCCTGAGTATCAGCATATAGGGATAGGAACTGCACTGCTTAATATGATTCTGGAAATATATCAAAACACATATCAAAAAATATTGCTTACAGACAATACTGAAAAAACCATTCAATTTTATAAATCTGCAGGTTTTATGATGGATACGGACGTTGAGTGCAGGGCTTTTATTAAAATGTGAGGTACTGATTATGTCAATTTATTATAAAAAATTAACGGAAAAAGAACTTGATACATTCATAGAACTAAGAGTCAATCAGTTAAGAGAAGAGGGCGCAACGGAAGATATGGATTTGAGACCGGCGCTTAAGGATTATTATAACAGGCATATGGCGGATAATACATTTGTTGCATGGCTTGCAATGGACGGAGATAAAATTGTAGGAACAAGTGGAATGTCATTTGTGGAGAAACCACCGTATTTTAGTTGTCCCAACGGTAAGATTGGATTGCTTTCATCAATGTATACCTTAAATGATTATCGTAGAAAAGGAATTGCAAAGGAACTGCTTTCCAGAGTTGTAAAGGAAGCGGAAAAACATGGTTGCGGAGCAGTCCAGATTACAGCGTCCGATATGGGAGTGCTGCTTTATTCAGATTTCGGTTTTGTGAAAAATGGTAACTTTATGCAATACAAGCTATAACCAAAGAATTGTCGATTAGATGGGAAAGAGTAATGTTTCAAATATTAAAGTACGGCAACACAAAAACATATTACATATCCGGCGGCAGCAGAGGTCTGTTAGTGGATACGGACTGGGCAGGCATGCTGCCTATGTTTTATAAGGAGATGAAAAGTAAGGGCGTTGCTTTTGAGGAAATAAGGTACCTGCTCATTACACACTATCATCCTGACCATATGGGACTTGTAGGAGAGCTGATGGAGCTGGGAATTCGGCTTGTGGTGGTGGACCTGCAACAAGAGTATGTGCATTTTGCAGATGGAATATTTGTAAAGGACAAAAGGCAGAAATTTATTCCAATAAACTTAGAGAATGCGATAATCATTTCATGTAGGGAGAGTAGAGCGTTTCTAAAAGAACTGGGCATAAGCGGAGAAATCATTCATACGCCGGGACATAGCGAGGATAGTGTATCTCTGATACTAGATGAGGGAATAGCCATTGTAGGTGACCTATATCCTTTAGATTCCGTGCCGGCGTACAATAATGAAGTCTTAACAAATAGCTGGAATGAGCTTTTAAGTCATAATCTAAAGACTGTATATTACGGTCATGCAAGAGAAGACAGTGTTTTCGGGATTCATTCTGTGGAGGAGTATGTGAAAGCAAAGGAGTGTTAAATCATGTTATATCTGAAATACGCAAACTATGAGGACATCGAAAAAGAATACCTATTTGTGCGGGATATGCCTGTGGATGAAAATGGTCTCACCAATGAGTGGCATGGTATTTCTCGGGAGGAATTTGAAGAAAAAGCATTGAAATCCATGATTGATTCTGCAAAAGGTGAGAATCTGCCGGAAGGATATGTGCCGGAAACATTCCTGTTTCTTTGGAATGATGAGACGATAGTGGGACAGTTCCGCATCCGCCATTACTTGTGTGAGTCATTAAGGGTGGGTGCCGGTCATATCGGTTACTTTATTGCCAAAGAGTTTAGGGGAAAAGGATATGGCACCGAGGGGCTACGCCTAACTTTGGAAATAGCTAAGAATATTATCCCGGAGGATCAGGTTTACCTGAGAGTCAATAAAGATAATCCGGCATCACTCCATGTGATGCTGAAAAATGGCGGATACATCCATCATGAAGATGAGAGTAAGTATTATGTGAGAATTCATAAGAGTGATTTAAATGAAACGGAGGATGGGGAATGAAGGTCTTAGTAATGAATTGCAGTCCTGTAAGAAACGGAGCAACGGCAGAAATCGTAAGCATAGTTTCTGAGTGTTTAAAGAAAAGATATGAAGTGAAAAGAATATGCATTGATGATTTTGATATTAGCTTTTGTAAAGGCTGCAGAACCTGCCATGACACTGCCAAATGTGTACAGCATGATGATGTGGACAAGGTTATGGAACAGTATGAATGGGCGGACATTATAGTATCTGTAGCGCCTTCTTATTGGGCAGACATTCCGGGACAGTTTAAGGCTTTTATCGACAGATGTACGCCTTGGTGTAACACCCATGAGCCTCACGCCACTATAAGTGGCGGAAAGAAAGGTTATGCCATAGCCTTAAGAACAGGTCCAAGTATGAGAGAATGTGAGCGAATTATTGAAAGCATCGAACATTTTTACGGTCATTTGGAAATAGAGTGTTGTGACAGCTTAGGTTTGTGTTCCGTGGAATATAAAGAGGCAGTGGAACCAAGGAAGAGTGAGATTCTGGAATTTTGTGAAAAGATTTAGGAAGTTGCGATTGTTACAGGACAAAAGAATAAGTCTAAATTTTAAAATATATATGCGGAATATGTAGCAATAAGGATTTTCTATTGCGTGGAATGAAACAATTTTTGCAGATACATATTGTGCCATGGATTCTGTGTTGTAGCGCATGAGGGTATATGTAAAAAAATATCGCTGCTATACCCCGTTTAAGTACTTTTTTAGAGTAGTTTTGTTGTATTTAGGGTATATAGAAAAAAATCCGATGCGTGTACCCCGAAAATTTTCAAAAGCGGGGTAGTGGAGTTACATTTTTCTCTATATACCCATTTGAAGGAAGATGTAGCCAGATTTTAAGCCAAAACAGGGTATGGGGAGAAGTTTTTTTCTATATACCCATTCGAAGAAAGAAGCAGCGGGATTTTTAGTATGAAAAAATGTATGTAATTAAAGGCAGGATAATGATGGAAAGAAATACGAATATAAAGACACTTGCAGACCAATTAAAAGAAGAGGAGCATGTGTATGCACTATGGCCGAAGGGTTCGGATGCAACAGGCAGATTGGACGTTTACTCCTGTGATAAGACAAAGGAACTTATTTCTTTAGTCCCTCATGGATTGAAATATCTGGAAACTACACACCGTTATGCATCAGACCCGGATAATACAAAATATATGATGCGTCTACCCAATGAGACGCCGGAGGAAACAAAGGTATTCTTAGAAATCATAGATAAGGAGTGGCAAAAGCAGGAACCTTCCTTTTATGAGTTTGCGGTGCTGCTTGGAGAGGTACATATTGGAGCCGCATCTGCGTACTTGAGTGATGACAGGACATCTGCAGAGCTGGGCTGGATTATTGATAAGAAGTACTGGGGACAGGGATACGGATATGAGGCTGCAAAGAAAGTGGTAGATTTTTGCAGAAAGGAATTGAATGTACAGAAGGTTATCGCCCATTGTGATACAGAAAATACCGGTTCCTATCGCATCATGGAAAAGTTGGGGATGAAGCGTATTTGTATAAACGAGGGTAGAAAGAATAGAGCAGCAGAGAAACTAAGTCAGGAATATCAATACGAAATGAGCTTGTAGTAACAAGTGAGATGTGAGGAGATACAAAATGTCACATATAGAAAAAGCGATTCAATTATTTAGTGAGAAATTTCACTGCTCCCAGGCAGTTTTGGCTGCATTTGCAGAGGAGCTGGGAATTACGGAGGAACAGGCACTTAAGTTAGGTGCCTGCTTCGGAAGCGGGATGAGAAAAGGAGAAGTTTGCGGTGCCTGCGCAGGGGCATTGATGGTGCTGGGTCTGAAATATGGCCAGTACCAAAAGGATGATATGGACAGTCGTATGAGAGCAAACGAAGTGACCGATTACTTTTTGGATGCGTTCCGGAAAGAAAATGGTTCTTACATTTGTAATGAGCTCTTGAAATGTGATATATCCACACCGGAAGGGGTGGCCTTTGCAAGGGAGAATCGTTTGTTCACTGAATTTTGTCCGAAAATGGTGGAGTCGGCGGTTAAGATTATCGAGAGAATGGTGTAGTAATGTAGACTGGAGATATAAGATGCAAATAATAGATACCTTCCAGGAAATTTCAAAGTGTTACATAAAGGGCATATTTGATTTTGAAAGCTGGAAAAACTATGCGGATAACATTGCACCGGGTTTTAAGGAGAAGATAATAAAGGATTCTCAGGGCTATGATTTTCAACAGGAAGTACTACCGATTTTACAACATCTGATGGAACATGAGGGCAAACTGATTTTAGCACATGATACTTTTTGTGAGGTTACTGCCGGATTGGAAGAGAATATCAGAAAAAAGTTGGGAATAGAGCTTGAGGCTTCTATTGTTTTTTACTTGGGTTTATGCAATGGTGCCGGATGGGCAACTGAAATAAATGGGAGTCCTTCGGTTTTACTTGGTGTTGAGAAAATCGTTGAACTTTCATGGTGCGATAAACGGAATATGATTGCTTTGATTTATCATGAGTTGGGGCATATATGGCATTATCAGATTAGAAAGAGGCAAAGACATTTCACGACACAAAAGGATAAAGCGTTATGGCAGCTATATTCTGAGGGTATAGCGATGTATATAGAGCAGTTATTATGTAATGAAGCAGATTTCTATCATCAGGACACAGATGGATGGCTGAATTGGTGTAATGAAAATCGTAAGTCTTTGTATGCCGAATTTGCCGGACGAATTGATTTTGATAAAAGTGTACAAGACTTTTTTGGCGATTGGTGTAATTATCAAGGGAAATCAGATGTGGGATATTACTTGGGATGTGAATTGATAAAGTCACTATCTGAGGAGTATTCCCTTGGGGAATTAGCCAATTTGGAGTTAATAGTTGTAGAGCAGAAATTGAGAGAACTAGGTATAAAAGATAATTAGTAATCTTATCAGATGGAGGTAAAAATGAACAACCAAATACGTTTATATGAGGAGCTATCCTTTAATTCACACCCGTCTCTTCAGACACAGTATTATGACGGGTGGATACTACGTTTTTCCAACGGTTACACCAATAGGGCGAATTCCGTCAATATGATATACCCGTCCTCTATTGATTTGCAGACCAAAATACAGGAGTGTGAAAAAAGATATGCACAGCAGAAGTTACCCTGTGTATTTAAGGTCACGGACGGCAGCGATGAAAAGTTGGATGGCATGCTGGAAGAAAGAGGTTATCAGGTAGTCACTCCCACGACATTGATGAGTATGGATTTGGCGGATAAGCAGTTTTCAGCAGGTAATTGTATCATCACTGAATATGCAGATGAGGAATGGCTACGTACCTATTTTTCTTTAACTGGCTGCACGGATAGTGGGACCCGGTCTACGGCGATGCAAATGCTTCATATGATACAGGAAACTACCTTATACTGTCGCGTGGTGGAAGAGGATAAGAGCATTGCCTGCGCCTCAGCAGTTATTGAGAGAGGCTATATGACTCTGGTGCATGTGATTGTGGATGAAAAATATCGTGGCCGGGGACTTGGTCGTAAACTATGTGAGACCCTTTTAGCTGAGGCGATGAAGCATGGTGCACACACGGCATACCTGCAGGTGTTGCAGAATAACCGGATTGCAATAAGTCTGTATGAAAAGTTAGGATATAAAAGCGTATATTCCTACTGGTATCGGGTGAAGAAGTAAGAAAGGTAGTAACTGAATGGAGTTTATCGAGTATTTCAAAGATAGTAGAAAAGAACATTGGAAGCAGCAGATTGCCACTGCAGATTGGAGCGCTGCAAAATATTTGCTGAAATTATTGAATGATGCAGCTGAATTTAACAATTATCTGGGTGAGGGCGGAAAGGTATTTCTATTGGTTGACGGAGACAAGCTGGTTTCCTTTTTGACCCTGTCACTTCGAGATTGTATTCCTGATGATAGTATGTTTCCATGGTTAGGATTTGTATATACATACCCTGCCTATAGAGGAAACCGTTATGGCGAGAAGCTTATAAATTATGCAGAAGAACAGGCTGGAAAGAGCGGCTACTCAAAAGTATATATTGCCACAGACCATATAAATCTGTACGAAAAATACGGATTTACATATTTGGAAAACAGAATGGACCGCTGGAATGAAGAGTCTAAGATTTATTATAAGGATGTGTAGGGAGTTATAAATGGACATTTCTATCAGAAGAGAACAAGAAAAGGACTATCGTAGAGTTGAGGAAATAACGAGAGAGGCTTTTGCTTATCCGGAGAGAATCCAGCGTGGGCAAATCGGATGTCCTTACGAGCATTGGATGGTCAATGAATTACGAAAAAGAGATGGTATTTTGGAATTAAGTTTGGTAGCAGAAGTTGATAATAGGATGGTGGGACATGTTATTTGTAGCAAGGCCCAGGTAAGAACATCAGAGAAAGTCATCCCTGTTTTAAACTTTGGTCCTATTAGCGTATTGCCAGAGTATCAGAGAAAAGGTGTGGGCAAAGCACTTATAAAAAGTATGATAAGTAGTGCAAAACAGCTAGGATACGGTGCAATATTGTTTTTTGGCCGTCCGGAATATTATCCAAGATTTGGCTTCAAAGAGGCTTCCACATGGGAGATTACGGATAATGAGGGATATAACTACCCGGCATTTATGGGTATGGAACTTATTCCGAATTATCTGTCAGGTGCTAAAGGCGGTAAGTATTATGAATCAGATATTTATAATGACGAGCTGAATCGGGATAAGGTTAAAGAATTCGATGAGCAGTTCGTCCTATAGGGTTCAGAATTGTTAGGAAAGGGTTCAGTATGGAAAGATACATCAGAAATGCTGCCAAAGCATTGATTATTAAGGATGGCAGGATGTTAGCCATCAAGATTAATGATGGGAAAGAAGAATGGTTTGTGATGCCCGGTGGCGGACAGGAAACGGAAGAACTGCTTCCTGATGCAGTTTGCAGAGAAGTGGCAGAAGAGATAGGAATCCGTGTCACTGCGAAGGAGCTGGTGTTTGTTATTGAAGGGATGCACGGAGAGTCTTTTCATAGAGTGGATTTGGTATTTTTGTGTGACTACATGGGCGAAATTGAAAATGCACAGCTGCAAAGCGACATGAATCAGGTGGGTTATGAATGGCTGGAGATTAGCACATTGAATCACTCACAGCTCTACCCTTCCAAGCTGCGCAGGCAGATCATGAATTTGTATGAGGGAAAGCCTTATACGGTATACCTTGGGAATGAAGAAGTGGGCGATCCGGAAGTAACAGACTAAGTTTTTATGAAGATAGAAAGAGGAAAAATATGAACACTATAGAAAAGAACATTCAACTTGCCATTAAACAGGAAGAAAATGAATTTCCCAAATTATTTGCGTCTTATGTAGAAAAAGAATACGGTATCCTGTTTTATATGGAGGATAACAAGGACTCCTATGATGGCAATCATGCCTGCATTTATCCGGAGAAAATTTCGGATTTGGGAGCTGTGTTGGATGACATCGCAGCTTTTTACAGAGAAAAAGGAATGCGTGCATCCATATATCATCCTTTTGTAAAGGATTATTTCAAGGAGAATGAGGAGATATTAAATGCCCATGGGTACACATATACACCGGAGGAGGATCATCGGGTAATGATTTTGACTGCAGAAAATCAGATTGATACCCCGAAGCGATTGGATATTCAGGTGTTAGAGCATTGGGACGAGCGTGTGGCAACAGACATTTTGATACCCAGTGGCGAGCCATGGGAAGTGGATGTAACAAAGAAGCGAATGGAGCAGGGCGGTTCCTATCTGTTTGTAGGTTATTTAGATGGTAAGGCAGTGGCGTATACCGATATTCACAAGTCGGAGCATGGAAACACACGGTTTGATTACATAGTAACGGCTACCGAATACAGAGGTAAAGGTTACGCCAGTGAATTGCTGAGTTATGTGGTAGAGTACTGCAAAGAGCGCCAGTTCCCTATATGCTGGCAGTGGGCAGGACCTTCGGAACATATCTGCTATCAGGCAGGATTCAGAGAGGCGTTTTCCCTGGAGGCCGGATTCGCTACCGGGCCGGAGTTAGATGTATAGAGTTTTTAAGAAGCTTGCATAAAAAGAGGACTACCATATGATTTCAATATTAAAAGAACAACTGGCAATTGACTTACATTGCAGCAAGGATGATTTTGATAAAAATACAAATACAGTTACAATATGGGACAAGAATCACTTAAAACGACGAAACATCAGTGATGATTTATTTATGTTTATGGCCTGTTTTGGAAAAGGTACTGTGGCAGCTGTTCATAGGGAACTTGAAGATTTCATGATAAAGTATCTGGCAAAGATGGATGGTTTTAGGAGCTTTGACATGCCCCTTGATACATTAGAAAGCGAACTGAAAAAGTATGGTGGCATTATAAGCGAAATAGAGGAACTGTATTTACCGGAAAGTGCTGAAATTAAGCAAGTAAATACTACTTTTGAAGTTGAAATACTGGAAGGAAATGCGGTTAAAAAATTGTACAGTGATGACAGATTTCACATGGCGCTGGGATATTCACAGGAATGTGAGCGGAAGGACATGCTTGCAGTTGTGGCATATGACAAAGGTGAAATATTGGGAGTAGCCGGAGCAAGTAATGATACGGACCAAATCTGGCAAATCGGCCTTGATGTTGTGCAGGAACACCGAGGACATCATGTAGCCACTGATATTGTTAAAATCATTACAAATGAGGTCCTGAAGCGAAACAAAATACCCTATTACGGGACAGCATGGTCTAATATAGCTTCTAAAAGAGTTGCAATTAATGCAGGATATAAACCCGCGTGGGTGGAGATGAAGGTAAGAAAAGGGTCTATATAGAAAGAGGTGACTTCATGGAATACATAAAAGCAACGCAACGGGATGCGGATCAGATAGTGAAATTAGTACAGGATACCATACGAACCATTTATCCTAAATACTATCCACAAGAGGTGGTTGATTTCTTTTATGAACTTCATTGTAAGGAAAATATCGTTAAGGATATCAAAGCCGGTTCTGTGGGTATTCTGTTAAAAGACAATACCATAGTAGGTACCGGATGTTATAAGGACAATCATATTACAAGAGTTTATGTCGCACCTGCATTTCAGGGCCAAGGCTTTGGAAGCTATATTATGCAGCATTTAGAAAATGAAATCGGATTGAATCATGATACGGTAAATCTGGATGCTTCACTACCTGCCAGTCATTTGTATGAAAGTAGGGGTTACAAAACCATAAAACACGAGAAATGGCCTGTTGATAATGGAGTGATTTTAGTGTATGAGATTATGGAAAAACAGTTGAAAGTTGTGAAAGAGGAGCAATATGAAAAAGACGAAAATAGAAATCAATAGAAACGATTTTCCCCAGGAGCTCCATCATCTGTTAAAGAATGCCAATGTGTATGACAGCAGTTCAAGCACTACTGCCCGGGTTTTGTACAGTGATTTGGGATATTATATCAAAATCGCTGAGACTGGGCAGTTACGGGAGGAGGCGGAGCGGACAAGCTTATTTGGCCGCAAGGGTTTAGGACCTGAGGTAATTTCTTACATCTCTGAGGAAAAGGATTACCTCGTTACCAAAAGTGTGAAGGGCGAGGATACCACACATTATTTGGAGAACCCTGAGAAATTGTGTGAAGTGTTGGCGGAAGTGATGCACTATTTGCATAGTCAGCCTATTGAAGGGTTCTCGGTTTCCCCCTGTATGCAGATATATCAGAAGTCTGCGGAAAGGGACTTGGAAACGATTAGTTTTAATGAAAGCTATGGGGGAATAGGTGCGTTTAAGGTTCATTCTAAGCAGGAAGCATGGGAAATCATACAGGCAGGCAAGCACAAACTGAAGCAGGACACACTGATACACGGAGATTTCTGTCTGCCCAACGTAATGCTGGATGATTGGAAATTTAGTTCTTTCATAGATTTCAATCTGTCCGGCGTGGGTGATAAACACACCGACCTTTTTTGGGTGCTATGGTCCCTACAGTATAATCTGAAAACGGATAAGTATACGGACCTGTTTCTGGATTTATACGGTCGGGAGAATTTTGACATGGAAATGATTAAGGTGATTGCTGCCTTTGAGGCGTTGGGATAAACGGAAGTATTACAGAATAGGAGGAGAGAATCTATGAAATTCGTATTTCCAAACATGTTTTATAAAGATAAGGCAATTGAATTTATAAATGAATTTTACAAGTATAATTCGGATATCAATGGAAGCGGCGCATTGGATTGGCATTTGAAAGAGTCTACTTACGAAGCATGGCTTCAAAAGGTTCTAATGGATATGGATATTGCAAATATTGAGCAGCCAAGAGTACCTGCGCTTACATATTTTTACGTTCGTGAGGAAGATGACAAAATCATAGGAATGATCAATATTCGGTTAGCATTAAACGACTTTTTGCGTAATGAGGGTGGACATATCGGATATTGTATTAGACCGACCGAACGACGGAGGCATTATGCTACAGATATGTTGAGTGAAGCGCTTAAAGTGTGTGATACCATGGGAATTAAGGAAGTATTGGTAACTTGCGACAAGTTAAATGAGGCTTCTGCCGGTGTTATTAAAAACTGTAAGGGTGAGTTAGATGCTGAATTTTATAGCGAGACTTTTAAGGAAACCTTGCAGAGGTATCGCATTAAGAGGTAAGTATGAAGGTGGATACCGATGTATACAGTTCCGCGGAGTGTGCGGAGCAGATTGTGAGAGGTCTGTCTGCATAGCAGAAAGCGATTTGGAGAAAGTTGCGGTTTCAAAGAAAGACTATCTATGGTCTTGTAAGTTACATATCCTGATGTTATCATTTGAGTATGCTTTTTTTGGCATACTCTTTTTTCTTATGAGCGTTCGCTCAAGATTTTCAACAACCAAAATAAAAATGCATAGGAGGTATTTATTTGAACGAGAGATTTTTACTAAAAGTACGACGGTTTTTATGTGAAACAAGACTAAATGCAAGTAAAGCATTATTTTTGTCTTGTATTATGATAGTATCAATGCTATCATACAATTGGAATATGGGTTGTGCGGATTGGAGATATTATGGCATATAACATCATATTCTATGAAAAGAAGAACGGGAAGTCTGAAATCTGGGAACTTCGGCCCGGAAATAACCGAATATTTTATTTTGCCTGTGAAGAAGATGATTTCGTACTTTTACATAGTTTTCGTAAGAAAACCCAGAAAACGCCCCATCGTGAAATTGATAAGGCAAAAGCTGAGCGCGATGATTATTTATCTCGAAGGGAGTGATTTTATGAAAAATTGGAATGATTACAAAGAGCATGTAAAAAAGATTGATCCAAACGGCGCCAGAGATATTGCTGATGTGGAGGAACAGGCGCGGATTATCAGTGCAGTGATAGAACAGCGCAATGCCCTTGGATTAAGTCAGCGGGAGCTGGCGGACATGTGCGGTATCCCTCAGTCTTCTGTAGCAAGGATTGAGTCCATGACAACCACACCCAATCTGGCTACGCTTCTGAAAATAATGAGATCTCTTGGATTAACGCTGACAGTGTTGAAATAACTCTTTCATTATAAACACAGATATGCTAAAATAACATCGTTATTTTAAATATAAGAATATTTAAGGTGTCGGAGAGCAGCGTTGCTGCTTGGTCCGGTGAAAAGGGAAGCAGGTGTAAGTCCTGCACGAACCCGTCGCTGTGAGAGAGGAGCTTTTCTTCTAGCCTACCAGGTAAAGTCACTGAAGCAGTCCATTGCTTTGGGAAGACGAAGGAAAGCGGAGATACTTAAGTCAGAAGACCTGCCTTAAATAGGTACGATAAGACCACGTGGATTTGGTTGGTACATGTAAGACAAGAGATGTTCTAAGCCGCAATGGACAATGGCTTGGAAGGTCAGGTTTTGTGTGCTGAAATAATCTGTTTAGAAGAGATATTTCGGCGATTATGTTGTTACATGTGACTCCCGGACTCCATAGTCCGGGAGTTTTTTCGAACAATAGAAAATTGCGTGAGAAAAGTAGTGTGCCTCAGGGTGAAGGGTGCCCTTGGGTTCCTACGGTCACAAACGTAACTCTATGGAGATTCTTAGAAAAATAACAGAAGAAAATTACCGGTAGCTGTACGATATAAGGATGCCGGAAGTGCACACAGAAAGGAAAGAAACATGACAGAACAGACAAAGAAGAGTAACAAAAAATTAGTGATCGGAGCAGTGGCTTTAGTAGCGTTGCTTGCAGTATTTGCAATTATTTATGTGGCTTTTGGTGCAAAGACTGTAGAGGGTAGCAAGCATATCACCATCAGCGTAGTAAACAAAGCACAGGAAACCACTACTTATGATCTGCAGACGGATGCAGAAGTACTTCGCCAGGCTATGGAAGAGGCAGAAGGATTGACCTTTTCCGGTAGTGAAGGTGATTACGGTATAATGATTGATACGGTAAACGGAGAGACAGCAGACTATAGTTCGGATGCGTATTGGTCTTTTTATGTAAATGACGGGTATTGCAATTATGGTATTGAGTCACAGCCTGTAGCGGATGGAGATGCTTTTAAGATTGTTTATGAAGTGTATGCAGCAGAGTAAACGATTGTGTGAAAAGAGGTAGAAATTTGAAACTGGCGATAAAGGACATCACCATGATAGGTATGATGGTTGCAATTATAGAGGTATGCAAGGTAGCTTTAAGCTTTTTACCAAATATTGAGCTGACCACTTTTTTGATTATTATGTTTACCTTGTTTTTGGGCAGAAAAGTTGTATTTTTAGTACCGGCTTTAGTCCTGATAGAGGGGGCAATGTATGGTTTTAATACATGGTGGATTATGTATGCATATATCTGGCCTTTGCTGGTTTTGACAGCATATGTCTTTAAGAAGCAGGAGTCGGTTTGGTTTTGGAGCATCTTTTCCGCTATGTTTGGATTATTTTTCGGATTATTGTGTTCCATAACCTATTTTTTCACAAATGGCTTGGGAGGCGGATTCCTGAATGCATTATATGCTACCTTTACCTGGTGGGTGGCAGGCATTCCGTTCGATTTGATACATGGAATTGCGAACTTTGTGTTGATGATGATATGCTATCATCCGGTAAGGACAGTGATGAAAAAAATAAAAGGGGCAACTTTTTAAGTTGCCCTATTTTTCTATGAATGCCTTTTTTACATGGAACAGGAAAATTTGCGAGAGAAAAGAGTGAGCGAAAATTGCCCACTCTCACTATGAAAAAGAAATGAAACTATGTTTGTTTTTAAAAAGCTTTTAAAAGGGAGCCAATAAAATTACCCGTTCCGTGTACGATAATACTGGGTATAATAGAACCATTGTAAATTTTCTCATTTAAATAACCCAGCAGTAATGCAGCCATACCGGAAAACAAGAAAATCATCAAGTGATAAGTCATATCAATGGGTATACCGGCAATTAAATACAATGCGTTATGCATGAATCCAAACAGGGCACCTTGAATTATGATACCACCAACAGTTCCGAACTTACTACAGAAACGTTTACATAAAAAACCTCTGAAAAATAACTCTTCCGCAACACCATTTGCAATAACATTTTCGATAAATGCAGGAATAATGGCAGCAAAACCGAGTCCGGTATATACATTTGCAGCAACAGAATCGTTGCTTTGAATAGTATTTAAGGTCTCTTCGCTGAGAAATATTGAATAATCAAATTTGTAAAAGAAGATATACAGTATCGCAAAGATTACCAATACCCACCATTTACTTTCCAGCTTCGGTTTGATGAAGCCTAACCATTTAAAAAATCCTACTTTTTTTCTATGTCTGAAAAACCACCATAAAAAGGGTATAAAGGAAAATACAACTAAATTCCCTACCATGGTCATAATCTTTGATAAAATAAGCTCCATAATTACATCTCCCAAAAAACAACAAGTAAATTCTATCACGCGGATATGTTTTTTACTATAGTACTTTATTCCTCTTCCACATCAGCTGTTTCCAGAGAAAATATGAACTCACTTCCTTCGTTAGGTGTACTGATTACATTGATGTTTTCATTATGAGCCTTGATGATTTCTTTTACAATGGAAAGTCCCAGGCCGGTACCTTTTTTATCCTTGCCTCTGGAGGAATCGGACTTATAGAAACGGTCCCAAATCAGCTTCAAATCTTCTTTAGGAATACCGATACCTTCGTCCTTTACGGATACGAAAAGTTTGTTTTTCTTTTCATGGGTCTCAATGGTTATTGTAGAGTTGGTGTTGCTGAACTTAATGGCGTTGTCTAACAGATTATAAAGTACCTGTTTGATTTTTTCCATGTCAGCACTTACATACATTTCATCCCCTGTCAGAATCATTTCAATTGCGATGGACTTCTTTCGGCAGGTACCTTCAAACGTAGCAGCTGTATCACGAATAATCTGATTGATTTCAAAATCAGTGATATCTAAAAGCATACCTCTGGTGTTCAGATTGTTCAGTGTCAGCAGACTGTTGGTCAGTTTGGTCAGCCGTTCTGTTTCGTTCAGAACAATTCCTAAATATTTTTCATGAAGCTCCGGCGGAATGGTGCCGTCCAGCATAGCCTCCAGATATCCTCTGATGGAGGTCAGAGGGGAGCGGAAGTCATGGGATACATTGGCCACAAACTTCTTTTGGTCATCCTCGGAGCGGGCGATTTCGCTGGCCATAAAGTTTAGGCAGGCAGCCAAATAACCGATTTCATCTTCATTATCAACCTGAAATTCATAATGCATGTTGCCGGAAGCATACTGCTCGGTGGCGTAGGTGATTTTTTTCAGCGGTACATATACAAATTCTGTAAAGAAATACAGAATAATTAATGACAGCATAATAAGAATCACCAGAGTTATGTAGCAAATAATCAAGAGATCATTACAGGTTTTGGTAATGTCAGACATATCATTATGAATTGCCACATAGCCTTTTACTCTAAATTCTGAAGTAATGGGGGCCAGAACGGTCAGTACATCAGAGCTGAAAGTTTCAAAAAAATTTCCAATGGTATAGTAGGAGCCTCCGGTTAAGGTGGGGTCAAAATTCTCAATAATGATTTCTTCTTCCACGTTCAATGCTGTGTTGGTGTCCATGACCAATCGTCCGGAAGGATTGATGATACGTATCTCACTATTTAAGTAAACGGCCAGGGAATCCAGATTGGTTTTAACCGTTTCCAGGTTAGTTTCACTGGTATACAGGCCGGTTGCGTAATTGTCAGCAATCATTATGGCCTCTGCATAGAGAGTATCTGCTTTATCCTTAACCAGTTTTTCCTCTATCATAGCCGGGATAAAGGTGGATATAATGATAAAGCCGAGCACACCGAATACGATATAGGCAAATATGAATTTTAAGTACAGAGTTTTTTTCATAATTAGTTGCGTACCTCAAATTTGTATCCGATACCCCAGATAGTACTGATTTTCCAGTTTTCATGGTCTTTTATCTTTTCGCGCAGACGCTTGATATGTACGTCAACGGTTCGGGTGTCGCCGATATATTCATAGCCCCAGATTTGGTCCAATAATTGTTCTCTGGTGAATACATGGTTGGGTGAAGATGCCATAAAATACAGTAGTTCCAGTTCTTTGGGGGGCATATCCACATTTTGACCGTTATAAACAACGGAGTAGTTGGTGAGGTTGATTGTCAGGTCCGGATAAGTCACAATTTTTTCCGTGTTTTCCGGAGCTGTGATTGCAGCAGGCTTATATCTGCGCAAAACGGCCTTAACTCTGGCAACCAGCTCTTTGGAATCAAAGGGTTTTTCAATATAATCGTCTGCACCCAGCTCAAGTCCCAGTACCTTGTCAAATACTTCGCCCTTGGCAGAAAGCATAATAATGGGTACCGGTAGTTTAGCTCTGATTTCACGGCATACCTGATAACCATCCATACCGGGCAGCATGATGTCCAGCAGAATCAAATTGGGCTGAAAGGTGAAGACTTCCGCTACAGCGGACTCACCGTCATTGACGATAAGGGTTTCAAAGCATTCCTTGGTCAGGTAAAGAGATATCAGCTCTGCAATATTATTGTCATCATCTACGATTAATATTTTCTGTTTACTTGCCATTCTCTAAGTCCTTTCTGTGGTGGGGCTTTTTCTATTTGCTACATTTTCTCTCGCTGTAGCTTGCTGCAGCTGCATCCAGCACACGCATAAGTGCTGTTTCACTTTCGGTTCCCCTATAGGACTTGGGATATACGACACAAAGACCATTATTTTCCCAATAACCATCACAACGATCAAAACCATAAAAATACATTATATCGCCATAATATTCTTTCTTTGCTTTAAAGTAGAACTTACCGCTAAGAGGTGTGATTTCTATGGCTCCTCTGAAGGTTCCGGTTTTCTTAAATTCTTCAACAGGAGTATAAACATCATCATCAGTCTGGATGGCAATATAGGGCAGGCTGCCTTCTTCTCCATACTCCGTATCAGGTGCATAGGTATTTAACATAATAATCTCTGCCGCATGGGATCTGGTTTCCTTAAAGGAATCATTAATCTCAAAGGATATGGTATACATGTCGTCATTTGCAAATTCTTCCGCTTCCGCGATATGAGTGGAAGGTAAAAGTCTGATATTGCCAAAGGTACCTACAGGTTGCTCCACTGCTATGCTTTCTACGGCTGCTGCAATATTTTGTACAACAGTATTCTGTGTAGTTGCAGCGGTATTAGGTGTGGTTACGTTGCTCTGCGCTGCAGTGACCGGTTTTGTCGCATTGCTTTGTGTTGCGACGGCGGTTGGTTTTGTCGCAGCACTCTGCGTGGAGACAGGCTTGTTTGCTGTAGCGTTCTGATTTTCCATCAGATTTTCAAGCTGCTCGCTTGCCTTATTGATGATGTTTACTGCTTTTACAACTTTGTCAAAAAATCCCATTTTCTTCCTCCTCATTGTGTTTGGTTTTATGTCAGATGAAAGGTATAGAAACAAGATGCCGGTGTCCGGTTGTTGTTTGATATGTTTTCATCATGCATATATGGTTAGTAAAGTCAAAGTTTACTTAAAAGTTACAATGGTTACACCCGCATCGCCTTCGCCGTATTCACCCAGGCGATATTCTTTCACATTTTTCATGCGCTTTAAGTGGTTGTGGACCGCGGTTCGGAGTGCGCCGGTTCCTTTGCCATGCACTACTCTTACGCTGTTTAGGTGAGCCAAGTATGCGTCATCCAGATATTTATCCAGCTCGGAGATTGCTTCGTCCACGGTTCTGCCCAATAGATTAATTTCCGGAGAAATGTTGAAGCTCTTGGACATTTTGATTTTGCCGGTATTGGTACGCTGCAGTACAGGTGTTGAAACGGTTACTTCCTCGCAGTACACCAGATCTTTTACATTGGCTTGGGTACGCATAATGCCGCAGGTGACGAAAAGGTTGCCCTTGGCATCGGGTAGGGTATTGACTGTACCCTGCAGACCCATGGAGACAATTTTGACCATATCGCCCTTTTTCAGCTTGGAAGGATCCAGAGCTTTCTTGCCGGCGGGAGTACTTTGTGCTTTCTTGTTAGAGGCCAGTTTATCGTTCTTTTCATTAATCTTGTCACGCAGCTTCTGGCGCTTTTTCTCCAACTCTTTGATGTTTGAGCCGGCACCGATTTTGTTAAAGTCGCGGATGGACTCATCTGCCACATCCTTTGCTTCCTGCAGAATTTCACGGGCCTTTTCCTGAGCCTCTCGCAGGATGCGGTCCTTGTTGCGGTCTATTTTTTCGTTCTTCTGCTGTAACTGTTCCTGCAGGGTGCGTATCTTTTCCTTGTACTGGGCAATTTCCTTTTGTTCGCGCTCGATAGTGATGCGGCTCTTTTCCAGGTCAGCGATAACATCCTCGAAACTTTCGTCCTCTTTGCTGATCTGCTCCTTGGCAGCCTGGATGATAGCATCCGGCAGTCCCAGCTTGGAAGAGATGGCGAAAGCATTACTCTTGCCGGGGATACCGATTAACAGTCTATAGGTGGGCTGCAGGGTTTCCACATCGAATTCACAGCAGGCATTCTCCACGAAAGAGGTGGAAAGTGCGTAAATCTTCAGCTCACTGTAATGAGTGGTGGCAACGGTACGGATACCTCTGTCATGCAGATGGTTCAGGATGGCAATGGCCAGTGCAGCACCCTCGGTAGGATCGGTTCCGGCACCCAGCTCATCAAATAAACACAGGGAATCCTCATTTGCATGGGCCAGAATGTGTACAATACTGGTCATGTGGGATGAAAATGTGGATAAACTTTGCTCAATGCTTTGTTCATCGCCGATATCTGCGTATACTTCTGTAAAAATAGAAAGTTCTGAGCGATCCGCCGCGGGAATATGCAGACCGGACTGTCCCATCAGTGTAAAGAGTCCTACGGTCTTCAACGTAACGGTCTTACCGCCGGTGTTGGGACCGGTGATTACCAAAAGGTCAAAGGTCTTGCCCAAATGGATATCAATTGGAACCACCTTCTTTTTATCCAGTAGGGGATGACGACCCTTGCGGATGTGTATATAGTGCTCTGTATTGAAAATGGGTTCGGTTGCATTTTGGTCCAGTGCCAGCTTGGCTTTGGCAAAGATAAAGTCCAGCTGAGTCATGATTTCCTGATTTTGGAAAAGTTCCACGGTATGTTCACCGGCCTGGGCACTTAAGGTAGCCAGGATGACCTGGATTTCTTCCTGTTCTTTAATAGCCAGTTCCTTCAGCTCATTGTTCAGACTTACTACGGCAGCAGGCTCGATAAAAAAGGTGGAGCCGCTGGCGGACTGGTCGTGAACCATACCGTTTACCTGGTTTTTGTATTCGGATTTAACCGGGATACAGTAACGGTCATTACGCATAGTGATAACTGCATCCTGCAGATAATTACGGTAGGAACCATTCAGCATGGAGTTTAACTGTGTGTGAATCCTGTCATTGGTAATCTGGATGGAGCGGCGGATGCTTCGAAGGGTAGGGGAAGCATCATCAGCGATTTCATCCTCAGATAAAATACAACGGCTGATTTCGTTTGCCAGCTGAGTCAGGGGTGCCAGGGTCTCAAACAGTGGATCCAGACTATCCTCGGGTTGGTCTTCCCGCTCTTTTTTGCCATAGGATTTGACTAATGCCACATTATTCAGCATTTTAGCCAGTCGTAACAGTTCGATGGCGGACAGTGTGCTACCGATTTCCAGTGATTTAATGGCAAAGCCCAGATCCGCATTGTTACCAAAGGAGGTACTGCCTGACTTCAGGATACGTGTCAGGGCATCCTTGGTATTTTGCTGGGCGGCACGGATTTCTTCCAAATCTTCGGAGGGCAGCAGTGCTGCACATCTTTTTTTGCCCGGCTCAGAATTGGCCTTTTCAACCAGTAAATCTATAATTTTATGATATTCAAGTGTTCTTAAAACCTTTTGATTCATTTTCGTGTTCCTTTCGGGAAATTTCCGGTTATTTGCACCGAAGTTACCTTTACTGCGTATTTTACCACAAATACCGGATGAATGGAATAGCAGGACTTTTACGGGAGGAGTTTATTTGACGCTGACTTTAGAATATAGTATACTGAAATTTAAATATAAATAAGAAAAATATATGTGAGAGGACATTTTCATGCAGGATGAATTGTTGATAAACAGAATATATAATGGTGTCAGAAGCAGGATAAAACCGCAATGGATTACGGCATTTGTAGCATGTATGGTCATAGGTCTGCTCACCTATGGTTATACCATGGCGAATCATTTTCTTACCTATGATTCCATGTGGAATTTGTACTCTGATCAGAATATGATTTCATCCGGAAGACAATTTTTACAGTTTGCCTGCGGTATTAGCTCTTATTACGATTTGCCCTGGTTAAACGGAGTGTTGGCGATCTTTTATCTGGCATTGACTTCTGTATTGGTGGTAGAGGGACTGGAAATCAAAAGCCGCGTAAATGCAGCACTGGTGGCAGGAGTGATTGTTACGTTTCCCAGTGTAATATCCACTTTCGCATATACATTTACCGTAGATGGATATATGTTGGCGGCTTTATTATCGGCAGCAGCATTTTTGGTGACAGATCGTGTGAAAAAATGGGGATTTGCAGTAGGCATGATTTTACTGGGAGTCAGTTTGGGTATTTATCAGGCGTTCTTTTCCTTTACCATTGTACTTTGTATTTTACGACTGCTATTGGATATTCTGGAGCAGGATAAGATAAAAGAAATTATAGGCAAAGCACTTCGCTATATGCTGATGGGTGTATTGGGCTATTTGTTTTATGTGGTGACTTTGAATCTCATGTTGCAGATGCAGGGGGTGGAATTGTCCGGCTATCAGGGCACAGCCAATGTGCAGAGCTTTTCTCTCAGCGAACTGCCCGCAGGATTACATGCAGCATTTATGAACTTTATTAATTTTGCCCGCTGGTCCAATGTGCTTACCACTACAGAACCCATGAAACTGGCGTTTGTAGCATTAATCATATTGGGTGCTGTGTGCTATGCATATTTATTCTTCACGAAAAAAAGATATCGCAGCCCATTGCATATATTGATTACAATTATATTGGTTGTAGCGATACCCTTTGGTGCCACAGTAGTAAATATTATTTCTGCGGATACTTTTTATCACCTGTTGTTGCGCGCCGCATGGTGCCTGTTCTTTGCATTCATACCGGCGCTGTCTGAGAGACTGGAATTAACTTCCGGCGATATATTAAATCGCGTGAAGTATATGGTGGTGGCTGCCATCAGTATCTTTAGTATCGTACTGATATTCAGTTTTGCCCAAATGGCAAGTATTGTAGGATACAATATGAATGAACGTTATGAAAAAAGCTATGCCCTGTGCCTGAGACTCGTGGACAGGCTGGAGCAGACTCCCGGGTATATACATGGTATGCCTGTGGCTATATTGGGTGGCATTCCCGATGCAGGCATTTATCCTTCTACGGAGCAAACCGGGGAAGATTTGGTAGGTTATTTCGGCGTATCCGATGATTACGTGATGAATTCTACAGAGAAGTTTGCAGCGTTTATGTCCCATTATATGAATGTAACTATTCAGACAGTGGACTATGAGAAGGAACTGGAAATAGTAGAAACAGAACAGTTTAAAGAGATGGAGAAGTTTCCTGCCGCCGACTGTATCCAACAGATTGACGGTGTATGGATAGTGAAATTAAACGGGTAGAAAAGGGAGTTTTGAAGGTAAATGGAAAAACAAATGCCAAATGACCAACAGAATAATGAAAAAGCCTTTATGATTGAAAAAATCAAAGAGCGTCCCATAAATAAAAGGAAATTACTGAAAAAAACACTGGGTACGGCAGCTACAGCGGTTATGTTCGGTCTGATTGCCAGCCTGACTTTTTTGGTGTTACAGCCTTATATCAGTAAGATTCTTTATCCTGAAGAAAAGCCGCAGATTATTGTTTTTCCCGAGGATGAAAATGAAATGTCTCCGGAGGAGATGTTGGCAGAAAACCAGCAAAATTCAGCACAATCAGGCGGAGAGAATATTTCCTGGGAGAATGTGCAGACAGGCGAGGAAATGATGCAGTTTATGCTATCTAAGGACGGCTATATGCAGATGTATAATGCCTTGAACAGCTATGTAGCAGAGCTGGAAAGAACCATGGTGTCTGTAACCGGTATTCATTCAGGTGTAGACTGGTTCAATGAGGTGCAGGTCAGCCAATATCGCAGTTCCGGCGTGGTGATTGCAGATAATGGTGTGGAGTTCCTCATTTTGACTAACTATGCCCCCTTGGAGGGAGCGGACAATATTTCCGTTACCTTTTACAATAGTAAGCAACTGGATGCAAAGTTGAAAAGTTATGATTCCGTGTCGGGGCTGGCAATTGTAGCAGTGGCCCACAGTGCATTTGAGATGGATGAAGAAGCGCTGTCAGAGGAGGTTCATATTGCGAAACTGGGCGCTTCTGTTGCAGGGAGCTTCGTAGGAACACCTGTGGTAGCCATTGGAAGCCCTACTGGAATGGTTGATAGTGTAAGCTATGGTATGATTACGGCCCGGTATACACAGCAGACAGTTGTAGACCGCAATTATTCCTATTGGACTACGGATATTATGGGAACCGGTAATTCGGACGGGGTACTGTTTAACCTGCAGGGGCAAATTGTGGGTGTCATTACGGACAGTGTGAATGGTTCTGATTACAAAAATACAGTAATCATTTACGGTATTACAGAGTTGAAAAAGACCATTGAAATGTTATCAAACGATGAAGTGATTCCATATATAGGTGTGCATACAACCAATGTGAGCAAAGAGGCAAATGAGGAGATGCAGGTGCCTTATGGTGCGTATGTAAAGAGAGTGGAAATCGACTCTCCTGCCATGATAGCGGGATTGCAGGTAGGCGATGTGATAACAGTCATAGGGGAAAAGGAAATAAAGAGCCTGAACAATTATGCAACAGCGCTGATGCAGTTGGAAATCGGCAGAAATGCGGAGATAACCATTATGCGGAGATCCCAGAACGGGTATAAGGAGATTCAATTGCATATCGTACCGGCCCAGGCCCGGTAATATAATAGAGTTAAGGTGCTAAAAGGTGGATTTTGAAGTATACCAAGGCAATTTGTACAAAAAATATAAACGCAAACAACTGCAACGTGCTGCCAAACTAACCGGTAACTACGACTAAAGACTCTCAGCAAAGGCTTCGAGCCTAGTCTTCGTAACCGGTGGATTTTGTCAGTCACTAAAAACGCAGTTTAGGCGTTTGCTTATTATATTTTTGTGTACAAATTACCGTGCTAGGTGTTAGAACCACCTTTTACACTCAAATCATATAAGAAAGACAACAAGAGAAAGGACATAACAGAGTATGAAATATATTAAGGATTTAAAGGACGGCGATCGTGTATTTGACATATATTTGTGTAAACACAAGCAGTCCGCTGTGACGAAAAACGGAAAGCCCTACGAAAATGTAATTTTGCAGGACAAAACAGGTACCATCGATGCGAAAGTATGGGAGCCCAATAATCCGGGCATCGGAGAGTACGAGGCCCTGGATTATATTGAGGTGTATGGTGAAGTGACGAATTTCATGGGTGCTTTGCAGGTAAGTGTAAAGAGAATCCGTGTCTGCCAGGAAGGTGAGTACAATCCTGCGGATTATCTTCCCACCAGTTCCAAGGATATAGGAGCTATGTATCAGGAGCTTCTGGGTATCATCAAGAGTATACAGAATACATATTTAAAGCAGCTTCTGGAAGCATTTTTTGTAAAGGATGAAGCATTTATCAATGCCTTTCGTAAATCTTCCGCAGCAAAGTCTGTACACCACAGCTTTATGGGTGGTCTGCTGGAGCATACTTTAAGTGTGACAAAGCTTTGCGATTACTATTGCACTGCATACCCGATTTTAAAAAGAGATTTGTTGTTGACCGCAGCCATGTGTCACGATATTGCTAAGGTAAAGGAATTTTCTCCTTTTCCCGAAAATGATTATACCGATGCAGGCCAGCTGCTGGGACATATTGTAATGGGTGCCCAGATGGTGGCGGAAAAGGCGGCGCAGATACCGGATTTCCCCCAGAATGTGCTGTTACAGGTGCAGCATTGTATTTTGGCACATCATGGTAAGTATGAGTACGGTTCACCTAAAATTCCTGCCATCATTGAAGCAGTGGCATTGAATTATGCAGATGACACGGATGCAAAAATGCAGACCTTTAAGGAAATCCTGGATAATAACAGTGAGAATACAGGATGGCTTGGTTATAACAGACTGTTTGAGTCCAACCTGATTGCAAGCAAGATAGATTAAAGGGAAATTCGCGATGGAATCCTGCGTGGTCACGTAAGGGTTCCGGGAGGATATTATGTCTTATCAAAAGAATGATATGTTAACAGTGACCATTGAAGATATGGGAACTGACGGAGAGGGTATCGGTAAGGTGGATGGTTTCACCCTGTTTGTAAAGGATGCTGTCATCGGCGATACCGTCCAGGCTAAAATCATGAAAAGCAAGGCGCATTATGCTTATGCAAGATTAGAGAAGGTGATTACACCTTCTCCTTTTCGCGTGGAGCCGGAATGTGCTTATCACAGACAATGCGGCGGCTGTCAGATACAGGCCCTCAGTTATGCAAAGCAGCTGGAGTTCAAGCAGTCCAAGATTCGAAATAATTTAGTCCGTATCGGAGGCTTCGATGGGGCGTTTATCGATAATATTATGGAGCCTATCGTAGGTATGGAGGAGCCTTTCCATTACCGAAATAAAGCCCAATATCCTGTAGGAACAGATAAGGAAGGGAACCTGATTACCGGCTTTTATGCAGGCCGCACCCACAATATCATTGCCAATACCAATTGCCTGCTGGGTGTGGAGGGGAACCAACAGATACTGGAGACCATTCTGGAATACATGAGAGAAAACAAAGTCACTGCCTATGATGAAACTACGGGCAAGGGCCTGGTACGCCATATCCTGATAAGGACCGGCTTTACCAGCGGACAGGTGATGGTGTGCCTGGTGATTAACTATACCGGCGCCGGTAAAGATAAGAAAAGGAAGCGTCAGGATACAAACCATCAGGGAAAAGAATACCTGTCGGGGCAGGAAAAATTGATAGAGAAGCTGACGTTGCTCCCCGGTATGACCAGTATCTCCGTCAGCATTAATAGGGAGAAAACCAATGTGATCATGGGTAAGGAAGTGCATACCCTGTGGGGAAGCGATACCATAGAAGACACCATCCATGTGCGAGACATGGAACAGGAAGGCTATCCTTTCACAGGACAGGAACTGACTTTCCACATTTCACCGCTGTCCTTTTATCAGGTGAATCCCGTGCAGACCGAGAAGCTCTACAGTCTGGCCCTGTCCTATGCAGGACTGACCGGACAGGAGACGGTGTGGGATCTGTACTGCGGCATCGGTACCATTTCCCTCTTCCTGGCACAAAAGGCTGGAAAAGTATACGGCGTGGAAATCATCCCTCAGGCAATCGAGGATGCAAGGGAGAACGCAGAGAGAAACGGCTTGAATAACACAACCTTCTTCGTCGGCAAGGCAGAGGAAGTTCTGCCTGAGTTTTATGAAAAGGGAAGTGTGAACGGTATGAAAGTCCATGCGGGACAGGAAGGTGCATCAGACATGCTTCATCCGGATGTCATCGTAGTAGACCCGCCCCGTAAGGGCTGCGACGAAGCCTGTCTGAGTACAATGCTGCAGATGCAGCCTGATCGAATCGTCTATGTAAGCTGTGACAGTGCAACTCTGGCCAGAGACTTGCGGATCCTGTGCGATGGCGGATATGAGCTGAAGAAGGTAAGAGGTGTGGACCAGTTTGCGATGACAGGGCATGTTGAGACGGTATGCTTATTATCCAAACTCCATGAGGCATAGCATCATGTGAAGATTTCTTTTTGACTGACCCAAGACCAGTCAAAAAAGATGTAAAGGAAAAGATATTTTTGTAATAATTTAAAAAATTGGTAAGATTTCATCTCTTTTTTCTAAAGAATATTTTGTTATAGTATAAACATCACTAATGGGAAGAAGGAATTGATATGAAGAAGTGGATTGTTATTTTATCTTTAAGCCTGCTTTTAACCGGATGCCAAGCTGTTACGGATACAGCAGGTAAGACGGAATCTTCTTTTTCGGAGACGGAACTTGTGGAGAATACAGAGAATGAAATGATTGAAAAATCAGAAATTCCCGAAGAAATCATAGAGGAAGTTTCCGAAGAAGTAGCAGAAGGGGTTTCTGAAGAAATAACAGAAGAAGTCTCCGAAGAAGTAATGGAGGAAGTTTCGGAAGAGGTAACGCAAGATGATTCGGAGGAAGCCAGCGAAGAGGAGACATCTGCCGAGGAAGAAACGGAGTCGTATTATCAGCAATTTTATGATGAACTGGACTATACCGTAACAGTTCTGGATAAGCATATGGATATTACGGACACGGTACCGGCTTCGGATTTGGTGACTTTACAGTGTGAATTCTATGAGGATGATGATGAATCGGCTATCTTTTTTGCGTATGTGGAAGACGGAAAATTGTATTATTTACGTGAAATGAATAGAGGCTATCTGTATTATTCCGGCAGCAATAGTTCTATGGAGATACTTCCCGAGATCAGTAACATAAGGAGAATGAAAACCTTTAATGCAGGAAGCGGTGTTGAACCAATGCCTGTACTGATTACGGAGTCCGGAGAAGTATACATGCTGTATAATACCTGGCCGAGATATTCGGATGAAATGGAACTTGTACGTTTTACTCTTTTGAAAGATTATCAGGTGGATGATATTTTATATTTTTCCGGAGAGTGGTCGTATCATATGAAAGTGCTGTTAAAAGACGGTAGTGTTATTGAACTACAAAGCGAATCATGGGGATAAAAGGATGAAATTAATTGATATTACATGTCCTAAATGTGGGGCGGCCCTTAAGCCGGAGCTAAATGAGGAAGTGGTTCTGTGTGAATATTGTGGAACTACTTTGGGGATTGAAAAGAAAGATTCCTTGGAAGACATTAGTGCTAAGGCAGAGGCAAGGGCTTATGGATACTATAAAGGGCAAATGCGGGCAAAAGCAGAGGAAAAAGCTGCCAGAAAGCGTATTCCCAATAAGGTGAAAGTTCCGCTTCTGGCGATAGGAGTACTTATTCTCATAGGGTCTTTGGCGTGGACGGTTACGGAATTATCAAAGCCTGTAATTAATCCTTTTGACTGCATTGCTGTGTCCTTTCAGGGCGCAGATGGTAAAGGTTCAGTTGTGCTTAAACCGACTCATGCGGTAGAAGGTGTAGATATCAATCATATTGATTTTCACATTTCGAAAGATAATTTCTTGTCGGAGGGTGATACCATTAGCATTGATGCTTCAAGTAAATATTATCGTTTAGAAGAAAAAACTAAGGTATACATAGTGGGAGGCTTGAATAAGTATCTGACGGATTTGGATAATATATCTGAAGAATCCTTGGAAATGATTGATAGAAAGATGAGAACTTCTTTGGAAGGTAATTTGGCCGCTGCTAAGGAGGCAGGTTGTTTGGTAGAAATGAAGCCGGTAAAATTGTTTTTATCTACAAACGGTCAGAAAAGGAATAAATTGTACGAAGTATTTGAAGTTTGTTTTGAAACAAAGGATGGTCAGAAAACATATTATGTATCAGCATATTATGAGGGTGTGGTAGTCTCAGAGGAAAACCGGGTAATTATTTCCGGAACATATGGTATATGCTTTGGTTATCCGAAACGGGTGACAGATACTGTGGAGATTTGTGGACACGATTCAATGAGTGGGGTTCGTACGGAAATTTACTTAGACGAAATAAGTGGTCTGGAAATAAAAGAATTGGATTTATAAAAAAAGAAATAAAGTCAAGATGCTATAACAATGATGTTGGTGAAAATGAAGAAATTACAAAAGGTTGTTTTAAAATGTTTGTTCTGTATGGCAGTTTTTTGTTTGACAGCATGTGGTGCGAAAGAAGGGGAGCCTCAGGAAATACAGGAAAATTCTACTGCTACTCTTAGGGAGGAAGAAAATCTTTCGATTGGAAGAGTGGAAGACATAACCTATATGAATGACTTAAACGGTGTAAATTGGGATACGATTCTTAAGGTTCCGGCAGATAAAGCGAAGAAGGAAGCTAATCCGGAAAACCGGATGGCACATAATGTGTATGTCGATCCGGATTTAAGTGCTACTTCCGGGAAATTTGACGGATTTATGATTGATTTTAAAGCAGATAAGACAGGAACGGCTACTTATTGGTCGCTTTGTAATTGGCAAATGAATAATGAGGATTTGATGAGCAAGTACGATGTCATTGATGCTTACGCAGGTGCGTATGCAGGTCTGCAGATGAGACAGGACGGTCCGAAAGCCATCATGTCGTTTTGGGAGATTAAGTACACAGATGCGTCGGGCAATGAAAAGAAAATCGAAGCAAAGTGCATTTATCCTTCCGGCGGTGATACAAACAAGTTCGACGGCGAAGGGGAAGGTACAAATTATATATGCGATTACAAATGGGAAAAGGGAAAATGGTATCGTATGTACTTAAACTGTTATCAGAATGAAAATGGCAAGACCTTTGTGGAGCAGTGGGTAGCAGATCTTTCGACGGATGAATGGACGTTGATCAGTCGTTTTGATACGGGGCTTTATAACTCTTATTTTGAGGGTGGAATGTCGCAGTTTATGGAAAATTATGATTATGAATACGCAAATGAGACGAGAACGTTTGAGTATCGCAACATTTGTGTAAGAGAGTATGGGCAGAAAGATTGGACAACCATCCTTACAGCGGATTTGTCAGTGGACACGTACTGGGATAATAAAAAGGGAAAAGCGTTCTACGGAGCGACGGAGGATCGTTTTTACGGAATTGCAAACGGTTACGGTCCGGACATTTTTGAAAAGGATGAAGTTGCCTGCGATACATTTACAATTAAGTCGACAAAAAATATTTATATTGTTGAATGATTCACTCAAAAATGGTGCATCGTTCAGGGAAATATACGAATTGAAAAGTATGGTTTAGAGTTGGCAGAAATACACATAAAAGAAAGGCACTTGGAGATTACAACGGAAGATAGAGTTGCAGTTGTGCCACTGATGACCTAAAACAGGAGTGGTAAGACGTTTGCCACTGACAGAAAAGAGATTTACATAAATAATCGCATTATGTTATAATGTGTCACGTGGGTAGTTGCTTCACTGTATTTAGCTGTATAACAAAGAATAATCCTAAACATATTGGCGAATCAGCCTGCCCCAATTGGTGCATCTTTCAACTGAGATTTTGTCGGATGGAAGACGATTGGTAGTTGAAGAAGTACGGAATAGAGAGAGATTGGATAAAAGAGAGGAAATATCATTAATTATGAGAAAAAAGATCACAAAAGTATTGTTATCATTGATGGTTGCATTGGTGTGTATGTTGAATTGTGGGATTACCGCATTGGCAGAGTCGGATTGTGTTTTCACAAAAGAAGAGCTGTTGGAGAAGTATTCCGTGGATACAGGAAATACACAAGCAGATGAATTATTTAATAATTTTTTGGAAAAGGCCAGTGCAATTACGACAGAAGGATACGCATATTATTTTGATTATTATAGAATATTGTCCGATTATTATACAAGTAGATTTGTTACAGTTTGTAAGGGTACCGAAGAAGAATGGAAGAATAAAGATACTTTCGAACAATACTTGTGGGATTTGACTTACGTTGCCCCTTTGGAAGCACTTACTATATATTCTTGGGATGAACTAATGGGGGACCATGGATTTTTTCGGGAAAGTATTATAGGGTATTCATATGAAGAATATTCAAAAAAAATTGATAAGGATTTTGGGGAAGCGTATCTCGCGCTTATGGAATGGCAGTATAATTATTTAGAA
Source organism: Acetatifactor sp. (assembly GCA_045597105.1). Lineage (GTDB taxonomy): Bacteria > Bacillota > Clostridia > Lachnospirales > Lachnospiraceae > Acetatifactor. The sequence continues at coordinate 23,193 of JAZODQ010000074.1, read as the reverse complement.
GAGAATAATGCTATATATAATTTTATGACAGGTGAGGATTCTTTGGGCAATACCAAAATTGATGAGATGGACATGGGAGAGCAACAGAAAGCAGAAGAATCAAAGGAAGAGAGCAAGAAGGAGACTTCGGTTAAGGAAGAATCAGTGGAAGAAAGCATCTTGGATGATACCACAGATTCTGCGAAGCCTGTGTGGTTGATCTTGGGTATTTTAGGTGTATTGGTTGTAGCAATCATTGGTGTTATTATTTATCGTAAGTCCAAGGGAAATAATAATAAAGCGGCATAAACGCAGTGAATATTCGAAAAGCAGAATGGATTAGGATTGGCAGATTCCTTGAGAAATCCTTTCTGCTTTTTCTTTTTAGGAGGATGAAGCTGTGTTGAATGATATGGAGCATAAGTTTTTTAAAAGAATTCGAAGAGTCAAAAAGGCTTTGGCAGTATTGATGGCAATGGATTTAGTAATCATTGTTTGGTTCAGTATAATGCGATTTGAAGCTAATCTCTGGCCAAATCAGGAAATATGGGTGGATGAGACAAACGAAAAAGCTGTAATAGCGCAAGTAAAAGAATGGCAACTGCCGACTGAGGAGATTACTCGGGTTGTGATGATACCGGGACTTGGAGATAGGGAATTTAAGGTGTACTATGAGGATGGAAGTATTGAAACAACAGGATGGCTTCGTGAGAGTAAGGTTTCGAATAAGGCTTCTCAATTAATTAATGAATACGGTGAGAATGAAGGTTCTCGAAGTGCGGACAAAATTTATTTTGCTTTGGGTGTTGTGTTTCTCCTTGCACTTCTAAGTGAAGTAATAACTTGTAAAATAGAGAATTTGGCAGATAATTTTTTGATGGGAGAGGACTGTACACTAAGTCAAAGCCAAAATTTTAATTGAAAATGGATAATAGGACAATACCCATCTGATAAGTGATATCCTGCAAATGACTTAAATGAAGGAGTTGCATCAATAATATTGACTCAAATGTACAGTCAAAACATTTGTTTTACAAGTGCTAAAGGAGGAATTTACCAATGTACATAAAACTGATTCAGCCAAAGATGAAAAAACGTCCGATGGATACCGGACTTAAGATACATATGTCACCGCCCTTAGGACTTCTAACGATTGCAAATATGTTTCGAGAGGAACATAAGGTGGTAGTAGCAAATGAAAACATTAAGGAGCTGGATTTTGAGGACCACCCTGATATTGTGGGAATAACAGTGACTGTGGATGTATATCCTCGTGCGGCACAAATTGCCGAAGAATATCGTAAAAGAGGTTCCGTAGTGGTTGCAGGTGGTATTCATATTACCACTGCCCATCATACAATACAGGAAGGGATTTTTGATGTACTTTGCATCGGACCGGCAGAGAATACATGGCCTCAGATTATAGAAGACTATGAAAAAAAGCAGCTGAAATATATTTATCGTTGTGAAGAGATGTTATCCGGTGATAAAATCGTGTCACCTGCATATGACATGGTGGATAAATCCGAATATTTATATTGCAATATTGTACATACCAGCCGTGGTTGTCCGTTCCGTTGTGATTTTTGTTATAACAGTGCTCCGGAGAGGTATTATGTCAGCAGACCTATCGAAGATGTAATAGAGGATGTGAAAAAAGTCGGCTCCAAACATGTGATGTTTATTGATGATAATTTTATCGGCGATATTGCGTGGACAAGAGCATTTTTAAAAGAATTAAAGAAGTTAAATGTTATTTGGAACGCGGCAGTATCCGTTAATGTGGTAAATATTCCGGGGATTCTGCAGGAAATGAAGGAAAGTGGCTGTGCCAGTCTTTTTATCGGTTTTGAAAGTGTGCATCCGGATTCCATTAATACCGTACATAAGGTGCAGAACGATGTGACTAAATATGAAGACGCCATACGTCAAATTCACGACCTGGGTATTATGATTAATGCAAGCTTTGTGTTTGGTTTGGATTGTGATACTAAAGAAACTTTTAAGCATACCTTGGATTTTATTGTGCGTAATCGGATTGAAACCGTAACATCCCATATTATGACGCCATATCCCGGCACTGTTCTTTATGACAGATTGAAGGCAGAAGGGCGTATTCTGACCGATGATTTGTCTTTGTATAATACGGCGCATGTGGTATTTGAACCGAAGAATATGACGAAAGAGGAGTTGTATAAGGGATATTTGTGGATTTATCGTAAGGTATACAGTTTTGAGAATATTCTGAAAAGAATGCCGAAGACAAAGAAGCAGATTTTTCCTTATTTGGCATTTAACTTCCTCTATCGTAAATGGGGCAGACTTTCAGATTTTTTTTGTAAAATTGTTACTTATAAAAGAGTCGGTTACTGGGGACAGAAGTTGTCAAAATATATAAAATGAATGAAATTGAGTTTGGACAATGGTGAAGGTGTGGAGCTGTTTGTAAAGCAGAAGCGTACTATTTAGGGGGGCATTATGAAAAAAATAGTAATGTTGTGTTCCGTTATAGTTTGGATTGCTTTTCTGACCGGATGCGGGCATGAAAAAGCAGACTTGAAAACAATAGAGGAGATTGTTCAGGAAAGTGATAATAAGTATTCCTGTTCTTTTGATGGAGTGAAGCATGACTTTATTATAGAATTACCGGATAAAGCGGAGGGAGCGGCTTTAGTTGTAATGCTGCATGGTTATGGAGATACCGCAGTAGGATTTCGGAATACTGTTCATTTTGAGGAGGAGGCAAATCCACTTGGATATGCAGTGGTGTATGTAACAGGTGCATCAAATCCAAATGATTCCACATCGGCAAGCGGATGGAATTCAGGGTTAGGCATGGATGGTAATAAAGATGTAGAGTTTCTCATTTCATTGGCAGAATATTTGCAAAAAGAATATTCTTTTGATAAAAACCGTATTTTCGCAGTAGGATTCAGTAATGGAGCTTTTATGACACATCGTCTTGCGATGGAGGCCGGTACTACTTATTCGGCGTGTGTTTGTGTTGCCGGAATGATGCCGGAAAGCATATGGAATGGGCGTAAAGAAATAAATGATGTGAGCTTCTTTCAAATTAGCGGAGAAAAAGACGATGTTGTCCCCAAAAATAGTGATGGAAGCGCAAAATATTCTAAAGCTCCGGCAATTGAAGAGGTGACGGAATATTGGGTGAAATCCAATGGATTAGAATTATTGGAATCATATGAGGTAGGTAAAGGTTCTGTTTTGTCAAAATATGGAAGTGAGAGTAACCAAAAGCAGGTTTGGAATTTATTGGTGAAAGATGGACGTCATTCTTGGCCAAGCCAAGATATCAATGGAATTGATACCAATACAATGATATTGGAATTTCTTGAAACGCAGAAATAAAGAATATACAGGTCGAGAATGCAGTCATGTGGAATGCATACTGCCGTTACACCGCAAGGATAAACAAAAAAGGAATTGATAAATGACTATTTATGAAAAATCAGAGTATTTAACATTACTGGACAAGCTGGCATTTTTAAAGCAACATAGAATCATAAGAGAAAGAGAACTGGAAGAGAAGGAATTTTCTTACCGGTGTATGCCCAATAAAAAAGCATATTACAAGAGTGAGATATCGATGTTGCTGCCGCGACTCATCATATATTCTTTACTGGAAATAGTTGCCATAGTGCCGACAATTTATGCGATTATTAAGCTTGTGCAGGAAGGCAGAACAGAGAATATGGGAATGGCACTTATTCTCATACCACTGGGACCATTTTCCATAATAAACGCATTCAGGTGTTACGGTTTGTGGATGGCTACACTGGAATTGGTTAGCAAAATAAATAGTATAGAAAAAGAAAAGGAAAGTCTGCTGTTTCGTATCAGTTACCTGAAAGCGGATATAGAGGAAATGAGTAAAGAAATGATGAAGTTGCAACAGGAAATAGCAGTGATAGAGCAGGATAGAGAAAAAGAATTGCCGGAGTAGTGTTTCGAAATACGGAAGGAGCACGTAAAGCAGATTTATTTGAGTCGAAGGGCTGTTACGAAATAGATGCGTAATTATCTATTTTGTAACAGCCCATTTTGTAGCGTTATTTCTGCTGTTTTATTTTTTGTTGCATGTGGGCCACTTCGTCCAAGCTTTCGATGAGATGCTTATTTGTATCAGCTAAGGTGGTTACAGTAGCAGGTTCATCAAGTGTTGCTTGTCCGGAAGGTTTTGTATCAAGAGCCAGAATTACCTGTTTCCTCCAGAGTGGAATTGTATGTAGAAGGATGGACTGAATTTTTTCTGCAGTAGCTGTCTGGTCCGCACGGATTAATTTGATTAAGGATGCAGTTTGAAAAGAAATATTTCTGGTAAGTGCCAGTTCGTGAAGCTTTTTTTCAAATTGGTTCATCTGGTTCTTCAAATCTGTAATTGTCTGTGCATTTTGAACATGACCGGTCTCTTTCGATTTTTTCTGGAGAGCGGGAAGTTCTGTTTGCTGAAAGTAATCCAGTTTTTTTCTTCCGGCAGCAATCTTCACATTTAAAGCTCGGAAGTACACCGTGTTCATGTAATACATTTGTGCCAGCAAAGCGCAGTCCTTCATAAGCTGTATTTGATGCTGCTGAAGGGTATCTGCAACCCTGTTCACATGCTTCTCAGCCTCTTTGCATTTTTCTCTGACAGACAATGCTTTCGTCCTTTTAACGAAGGAGAAGTTATTCTTTTCATTCGTTATATATCTTAGGTATTGGATTGTAGTGTGTAATATCGTTTCTATGTCAGCCACATCCTGAGTGTTTAGGGTGGACTGTATTCTTTTGTATAATTCAGAAAACTCCTTTTGAAGTTCTGAGCCATAGCCTACAATAGATGCGGAATCGGATAAATCAATTGTTTTTAAGCATGCGTCCACTTCTTTCAGTTCCTCTTGCGTAAGATGGAGTTCAGGATTCTCTGTTATTGTCTGAGGCATATCATAGCTCATTAATGTATCACTCAAATTCTTTCCTCCTTAGACTCCTTTACATAATTGGGTACAACAATTTCTTCTGAAAGATTTAGCATCTTCCAAAAGGTATCTGCATCCTCATAGATATTATCTCCCCGGATTCCCATCTCGTCGGGGGAGTTAATCACGATAGCATCCTTGGGAATATTCATAATATTCCTGGTTTGGCTGTCACTAAGCAGTTGTCCGTAACTCAGATGCCAGCGCTCTTTGAAAGGCATGGATTCTTTCACACGGGACAGAACTCTTCTTAAGAATTCTTTGCCGCATAGCGGGTAGTAACATTTCTTGGCATTCAGAAGTTCTCCCGGTTTTTTCAGTCCGATGCTGGCAGCAAATATCTCATTTCCTACTGTGCAGGTTTCAAATACTTTTAAATTAACTCCGTAATCGTTGTTTTCCAAAAGCTTGATCAAATTAAGGGTAAGTATTCCGCGATTTCTGATCTGAGCTTCTGTGGTGTTACCGGTATATGCCAGATTCATATATACGGTTACAAATTTCTTTTCCCGAACTCTGTCCATTCGACACATGGATTTGGGGGCACCTGCCACGTAAGCAGGTACATTGGGTCTGGAGCCGACTACAGAGGGCCGCACCTTTCTGGAGGGAACATGGCGCACGTTTACCCGGTCTATGTCCCTTTTTAGTTTTACGAACATAGAAAAGTCTTTCTCATATCCGCCTACGCAATAGTCTATTGCCACATCAAGAGGTTCTCCTGCAAACTGAGCGGAGGAATCCACACTTTTCTGGGAATAGAAAATATTGGTATTAACAGTAGGGTTGGAGGTCAGAAATAAATGTAGCTGGCTGAGAGATTTAAAATCTATTTTGTATATAGATATATAATTTCTCTTTTCCACCTCAAGATATGGACAGTCTGCCGGTGTTAGTCCGTAGCTTATTTCCATACTATCTCAGTCCGCCTTTCTCTCGTAAGGCTTTTACCTTTTTATCAAACAAGGCATATATTTCCTTGGCCTCGGGATAAGAAGCCAATCTGTCCCCCATATGCTTGGCCAGGAATGCCAGGTATTCCATATCCTTGGTCTGGATAAATTCGTAATCAAGAATTTTACCCATATTAAGACTCTTATTATTTAAATATCTTTTGATTCTGGCGGCGTCTCTTGTGGTTAAAATGCCGGGGGCGGAGCAATCATTCAGGTTGCCCCATGCATCTGTGGCTTTTCTGAATAACACAATGAACTGATACCAATCCTTGTAAGCGCCAAGAATTTTCTTCTCTACTTCATTATCGTATCCTACATAGATGGGAGTAAATCTCTGCTGTACGGACTCCTCAATCTTTTCTCTGGTGTTGTAGTTGGCATCTGCTCCGTTACCGGCAGTATTACCGGCTGCTATGATACGGAAGTTTTCATGTCTTCTTACATTTTCACCATGGGGGAAGCTGTAGCGTGCATTCTTGTTGTTTGACAGGAAGGAATTCAGCTTAACGGTTGCCCGGCTGTTACCATTATCAAGCTCGTCACAAAAAGCAATTTTACCATACTTGTAGCAGCGATAGAAATTGGATGTGCTGTAAGCACCGGTGGCCGTCTGGAAGCCTAAAATATCATACTCCTCATTAATGTATCCGATATCAATAAAATCCAGATTGAGCAGTGAGGCAATCTGTCTCACCATAAATGTTTTGCCACAACCGGAAGGTCCGATCAAATAGGGATTGGCATCTTCCATAAGAACGGTAAGTACATCGTCAAACATTACATGGAAATGCTCGCCTTTGGCAATTCTTTTCTGTTTTTCATCCATTACAAGCTTAAATCTCTCTTCAAAAGGTATGCTTGTATCCAGGAAAAGATTTACGCCGGGAATGGTAGCAGGTGCAGTTTCCATAGGTGGAAGGGCTGCTGATACAGCATCCGAATCGGCAGTATCTGCGACAACAACCTGCATGGGTGCCTGTAAGGAGGCAGAGGAAGCCTTGGTGCTATCCACGGTTTGGGCGGTATTACCCTGTGCTGCGAGCTGTGACTCTAATCCTCTGGTAAGCATCTCAATATTTTGTGTATTGAGAAACTCAAGTTTAGCAATCTTATCAAACAGTTCTTTATTTTCATCTGCCGTAGTCAGGAGTTTTTGTAATTCCTGATCATTGCTGACGTAATTATGAATTTTATCTATTGCGTTTGTAGTTTCGGTATTAATTCTGAGAAGCTCGGTATTGGCAGAAGCAGTGATGGTTCTGGCCATGGTTCTTAATTCGTTCAGCTTTGTCTCCGCTTCATTAAAAATCTGGCCAAGCAGAACATCCTTCTGCAGAATTACTTCCTGTCTCTGGGTATCCAGAAAACTATTGTATGCTGCGTTTAAATCCTCTCTGGCGCTGATTGCTTTCATGGAAAGGAAGTCCGTTTCCCGCTTGGAAATTTCCTGGATGGTTTCCGTGGTATCTTTCATGATTCGATTAAGCTGTTCTGTCTTTCTGTCAGCCTGCTCCAGAATGTCCATCGTATTTTTGAGCATGGAGTTGGCTTTGGCAAGCTGTTGCTCTGTCTTTGCCACATCCGCCTCATCAATATCATAGATACCGGCCATATGCTCTACCCGCTTGGTTTCTTCCCGGATAATATCAGCTCTGTTTGCGGCTTTCAGCATTTTGGCGGCCACCTGCTTCATATTGGCAGTATAAGTTTCGTCATCAATAAAGAAGGCTCTTACACTTAATCCATACTGTGTAATATCATCCAGACAGGAGGCAGCTTTTTTATCACTTGAAATAGTGCTCATGAAGTCAATATAGTTATGTTTGTTTTGAAAGGTAGACATAAGTGTGCTGTTAAGTAAACCTGTTACAGCCGGTCCGTCTACCCGGAAAAAGTTTAAGAATACCAGAGCCAACCCGGAAAAATCCGGTGTTTTCGGTCCGTAGGGGAACATTTTTAAGTATATTTCCTCAGCTTTTTGTACGCCCTCCATGTATGTGGCAACATTATAATTGGTTTTGTTGGAGGTGATGATTTCCACCGTATCTGCAAAAAGTAAAAGTGGCTGAATACACGTAGCCATTGGATTTTTCACTACGGAGATAAGGTATTGTAAAAAACTTTTATCCTTATTCTCAAAATAGGTATCGCTATATGCACGATTTAAATTAGCAATAATTCTATTTATTTTTCTGATGGCCGTTTTGTCCTGTTCACTTGTCTGTTCCAGTAACCCCATTATTCTGCTTCCTCCGTTTCGTGGTAAAAATATTTTCCTTCCAAATACTCCTTGTAATCCCAGCCGGAGTAATATCCTACAGGCATAAAGAGTGTTTCCGATTCCTTCTTGGTGCCTCCGTAGTAAAGCTTTCTCATAACAGCACCATCTGTTCTGAGCTTTAATCCGTCAAACTTATTTTCTATCAGACTGTAGGAATATTGTCTTTGGACCAGCTTATTTTTATATCCATCTATATATATGGTGTTGTAATCATGTCGCTTGTAGGATTCATCCTCTGTTTCAATGCATTGGGAAATTGCAAAGCCACCCCAGGGGAGTTTATAAATAGCGGCATGGGTAAAATCTAAGTCAATATCCTCAAAAAGCGGATGTTTTTCCGATAAAGGTTTTAAAACATCCTTATTGTTGGGAAGAAGTTCCACAGGTTCTTCCTGATGATAAACCACTTGTCCATCTACCCGGATAGTGGTGTATGTATTTATCTTGTGGGGACTGATTTCAAAGTGGCTTTCACCCAAAAGCTTGTACGGCTCGCTTTCAAACCAAACATAGAGTCTGTCTTCCCGATAGGATATTTCAAATTCTATATTGCACAAATTCTGAAAGAAATTACCGATAGTGACTCTGCACTCGTTACCTGTGGGAAAATCCATTTTTATCGGAAGGATAAAGGTTTTTTCTCCTTTACGCACCTTGATGATACATTTCCGGTGCCAACCATGAGGCTCTTCTTCGAATTCTATGTTCATATTCCACATATGGTACAGCTGATGCAAATAGTATTTAAGCATAGGCAGCAAAGTCTCTCTGATAACGCCGTCGGACGCAAATTTGGGAGATAGGAAGGACTCCTTATCTAGATATTGGGAGCCTATTCTGTTGAAAAAGGAAGTGTGACAGCTGCCTCTTTCCACAGCTTTATCAAACAATTTCTTAGCGGCCGCTTCTATCAGGATGGAGTCCTTGTCTTCACACTGGGAATAAAGGGTGAGTACCCTTCCCATCAAAAGATTGTAATTAGTATCCATGGCACACAGATTCAATTGCTTATTGTCACCATAATGAACGGCAATAGCGTCACTACCGCCCAGCTTATACAAATGAATCATTTTTAAATCGCTCATTTGCCGGATTTCTATTTCTTCTTCACTCATAAATCTATACATTGCGTTCCCCCGATTTATACTTTTACACACTATAATATATCATAACATAATTGGTGGAAGTAACAACATTAATTTCTCCTTTTGCAACAGAGAAACTGTTTATATAAAATAACGCACGATAACGAACTATATTGTGCACATATTAAGATGGAAAATATATATGCACTTTGTTATACTTACGTTGTCGTACATAATTACAGTAATAGATGGTACGAAGTACAGATGGCTGGGAATTGTACGATTTATTTTGTGAAAATTTGCAGCAAGCATATATTCGGTATACGGTATGAAGGAGGATCTTATGGACGAAAGAGAATATAGTATAGGTGATTACATAGTGGGTAGTGTGTTTCTGATATGGTTTTTAGGGTCAATGGGTGCATTTGTACTGACTGCAAGAACAACTCCCTGGCTATCATTGGCAGTCTTTGGACAAATATTTACGGTGGTTGGCATTTTGGCCTTGGTTAGCGGTCTGAAAGAGGGTGACTACAAACCAATCATGTTACTTTTTATCTTTGTCGGTCTGGTTACAATTACCGGGGGCATTATAATGCAATACGGAGAGGAAGCCTTGCAGGAACGTTTTATGGGATATATACCCTATATAGGTATGAGTATTTTCTTCGTGACAGGTATTTTGGCCCTAGTCACTGCTTATGTCAGAAATCGCAGGGAACAGAAGTGTACGCAATTAGTAAAAGCAACCTGTATAGAAATCAAGAGACGTAAATCCAATACAGTGGATAAACATGATTTGGGAAAACCGATGTATTATCTTTCCTGTCCGGTGTTTCGTTACTTTTATAATGGTAGAATGTATGAACGTAGCAATAACACATTTACCCGATACTGTAATGTAGAGCTTCGTCAAACATATGATTTATATATTAATCCCGATAAACCTGAACACTTCCGTGAAGAAGGAGAAACGGCCAGACTAAATGGTATGGAAGTAACAGTAGGCATTATGTTTACGTTAATAAGTATAGTAGGATTTATTCTCATTATTGTTTTAGGATAGAACAGAATATCTTCTTTATCCGGAACAATTGAATTCTGAATATAATGTATGATGAGGGTATGTTCTAAATTGATTAAGAGTATCAGGACAGCTAACATTTGTATTTATATGCAAGGTTAGCTGTTTTTTTGCCACCTATCGCCTATAAACGACCGGATGTCCAAAAATCATTGTGTTATTTTTTCAAAATCAATATAATCAAAAACAGATAACAAAAGTAGCGGAGAGACCAATATATGAAAATAAAATTTGATATTCAGGAAAAGTATACGGAGCCGGAAATACATCTTTGCAATAAAGAAAAATGCAGGGAGCTGGTAGGTATACATGAGATGCTTGAAAACTTATTGGGGATCAAGATAACGGTATACAAGAGTCAGGAAGCCAAAAAACTGGCTCCATCTAAAATAATAAGAATCTATTCGGAAAATAAGAAGGTATATGTCCGGGAACAGGATGATTACTATGAAGTCCGGGACAGAATTTATACTTTGGAAGAGCAGCTGGAAGAGTGGGGATTTGTGAGAATATCCAATTCGGAAATTGTGAATATCCACCAGATTGAAAAGCTGGATATGAGTTACACCGGAACCATTAAGATGTATATGAAAAACGGGGATGAAACCTTTGTATCCAGAAGATATGTAAAAAAGATAAAAGAAGTGCTGATGTAGGAGGTCAAGATGAAAACAGTTATAATTCGCTTTTTAAATGGGTTTTGCTATTCCATCGCAATTACAGTGATTGTACATTTGATTGTCATGCAGGTGAGTGGTGATGGTAGCATGTTGCCGGAGTATATGGAGAGATTTGACAATGTGGTACATGCGTATGCTGTACAATTAATATTGGTTGGTATGATAAGTGGTGTGGCTTCAGCGGGTACCATAATCCTGGAGTGGAAGCGACCGGGCTTGCTCATACAGAGCATACTTTATTTAGTGCTAATGCTTGGAACATGGATACCCGTGTCCTGTTATCTGTGGGGATTTCACAAATACAGGCAGTCCTTTGCAGCCTGTTTACTCAGTCTGCTTGTAACCTATGGAATCTGTTGGGTGATTCAATATAAGATATGTATTCGTGATGTGAAGGAGATTAACCGACGATTAAAGGGAAATCAGGAGGTTTGAGTATGAGCTATAGCATTGAAATAAAGGGTCTCAGAAAAGAATTCGGAAGTAAAGTGGCAGTGAATGATTTGAGCTTGCAGATTCCGGAGGGAAGCTTATTTGCTCTTCTGGGGGTAAATGGTGCAGGCAAGACCACTACCATCAGGATGCTGACAGGGTTAACTATGCCAAGTGCGGGAGATGCTCTGGTAATGGGTCATAGTATTATTAAGGATCTGGAAAAGGTTAAGAAAGTAGTCAATTTGTCACCCCAGGAAACGGCGGTGGCGCCTAATCTCACAGTGAGGGAAAATCTGGAATTTATTGCGGGAATCTATGGGTTTGACAAAGCACGGGTAAAAGGGAAGGCGGAGCAAATGCTGGAGCAGTTTTCCATGGGTGAGGTGGAGCATAGTAAGGCCAAGACCTTGTCCGGAGGTTGGCAGAGAAAGCTCAGCATTGCCATGGCACTGATTACAGAACCGAAGATTTTGTTTCTGGATGAACCTACGCTTGGCTTGGATGTACTGGCGAGAAGAGAACTCTGGAGAGAAATAGAATCCCTGAAGGGTAAGATTACGATTATCTTAACTACACACTATATGGAAGAAGCAGAGGCGTTAGCGGATGAGATAGCCGTCATGGTCAAGGGAGATTTAAAAGCAGTGGGTACACCGGAGGCGTTGAGGGAACAGACCGGCACGGATAAGCTGGAAGATGCATTTGTAAAGATTGTGGAGGAAAGGTAGCATGAAAAGTCTAGTATTTGCGAGAAGAACAATCAAAGAAATGATGCGGGATCCGTTGAGTTATGTATTTTGTCTGGGATTTCCCCTGGTGATGCTGATTATTATGAGTATAGTGGATAAGAGCATTCCTGCGCAGGCAAATATGACCGTGTTTCATATAGAAAATCTGGGTCCCGGAATTGCATATTTCGGACTTACATTTATTATGCTGTTTACAAGTATTCAGGTATCAAAGGACAGATCAACGGCGTTGCTTTTGAGACTATATGCCTCGCCAATGACACCTGCGGATTATATACTGGGATATACATTGCCCGTTTGTCTGCTGGCAGTGGTTCAGATGGTGATTTGCTTTATTGCTGCAGCTGTAATCGGCCTATGTACAGGTTATACATTTACTATAAGCAGTATAGCACTTTCCATGCTTGCACTATTACCCTCGGTATTTCTGTTTACGGGAATCGGTATTCTGTTTGGCAGTGCCGTAAATGATAAGGCAGCGCCGGGACTTTGCTCCATTGTGATTACTTTGACCGGAATGATAGGCGGAATCTGGATGGATATAGACGGACTGGGAGGAGTGATTCAGAAAGTAGCAAATGCTTTGCCCTTTTACCATGGTGTATCCCTGGCGAAACTGCCTTTTCGTGAAGAGCCGGATGAGATCGTAGCGCATTTAATCTGGACCGTTGTTTGCGGCTTGGTGGTGTATGTGTTGGCAGTCGTAGTGTTTCGGCAAAAGATGAAGAAGGATATAAAATAAGGATTATAAATGATTATGTGAAAGTACCGCCCTTTATTTGTAATAAGGGGCGGTATTTTTATTCAGTTTTATAGAGTACTGAAATTGGGAAACAGATGTACAAATATTGAAAATTGTAATATGATGAAAGATATAATAAATTGATGATGCCAACATAGCCAAATAAGAAAGGTGTTACATACCCAAGGAGGTTTTTCGATGAACTGGATTCAGAGTTTAAATGAGTTTAACATAATATCTGTGATTGTCCGTATCCTTTTTGCCATGCTGCTGGGTGGATGTATCGGAATGGAGCGTGAAAAAAGTAAAAGACCTGCCGGATTCCGTACCCATATACTGGTATGTGTGGGTTCTTGTATGACTGCTCTCATAGGGTTATTTGTATGGCATGATATGGGGAATATGTCAGACCCCTTACGTATTTCGGCCCAGGTAATTTCCGGAATCGGTTTCCTGGGAGTAGGAACGATTCTGGTAAAGGAGCATGACCACATCACAGGTCTTACCACGGCAGCAGGACTTTGGACTACAGCGGCCATCGGTATTGCCTGCGGATTCGGTTTTTATATGGGTGCATTCATAGGTACTTTAGTGGTGGCAGTTACGGCAGCCATTTTATTCAAATTTGAGGCAAGAGGACGTAAAAAGAATCGTAGAATTGCAGTATATGTTGAAGTTGGCGGTACGGAGCTTTTAAACGAATACATCGACTGGCTCATGCTGGAGTGCAAGGCCAAAAATGTGCTGGTAGTGTCACCCAGAACTGCAATGAGTGGTAATGTGGGACTTGAAATTATTCTCCCCTTTGTAGGAAATGAGGATATCAAAGCCGTTTTGGAAAGGCTGCGGGCAAGAGAAGGGGTGCTTTTTGCCATGGAAAGCATGAAGAGAGAAGTATAAAAGCATTCTATGGAAATACAAAGGTTGCAGCATAGCCTTACAGAATGAAATCAAGATAAAAATAATCAGAGGTGTTACTTTATGAAACTGGTACCGATACCCGGTGATCAATATGAGGACTACAGACTTAGACTGATGTTTGATTGTTATAAATGGGACCCGCAGTTTTTGGATAGCAATACTATCGCAAAGTATGCTTTGGTAATTACCCGGGAAGAACATGAAGAACTGGTCAGATTAACAGAACAGTTGGATGTAGAAACACGGGCTGCAGAGGAGTTTTTAAATCATAATTTAAATCTTGCAGGGCCCCTGGCATTACCCAAAAAAGTAAGTAAAGAAATCAGGAATATGGCAAATTATGAGGCTGATAAGCATATCAGGCTTATGCGGTATGACTTCCATCCCACCATAGAAGGCAAGTGGGCGGTAAGTGAGGTAAACAGTGATGTACCGGGCGGTTTTGCAGAGAGCTCCGTGATGCCTGAGGCTGCCATGGATTTGTTAAAAGGAGAGAATTATTGGTACAAAAATTTCGGGGATATTCTGGCTAAAGCATTTACAGAGAAAGTAGTGCCTGGAGGCCGGATTATGCTGGTGCATTGTACTTCTTACAGTGATGACAGGCAGGTTATGCAGTTTTTAGGTGACAGGCTGAAGGCAGAAGGATTCCATGTGATTTATGCGGCAGCGGACCACTTGAGATTTCAGGATAATGAGGCATTCAGTATTCTGGATGGCAATGAAGGGAAAGTGGATGCAATCTTTAGATTCACACCCTTGGAATGGTTGACGGATATTAAGCCAAAGCGCTGGCAGGGGTATTTCGATACGGTAACGGTATCCTGTAACCATCCGGTGGCAATGTTTGCCCAGACAAAGCGTTTTCCCCTTGTGTGGGATGTGCTGGAGCAGAAGGGTATTTCTATGACCACCTGGAGAGAATTACTGCCGGAAACAGTGGAAGTAAAGGATGCCAAAGGAAGAGAAGGCTTTATATATAAGCCTGCATGCGGAAGAGTGGGAGAAAAAATATCCATAAAGGAAGCCTGCAGGGATGATGAATATCAAAAGATAATGGCTGATGTGAAAAAACATCCGAAAAAATACTTAGCGCAAAAGAGATTTAACAGTAAACCTTTAACAGGTGAAAATGGGGAAGAATTTCATGTTTGTCTGGGTTCTTATACGGTGGAAGGAAAGCATGCCGGCTATTATGCCAGAATCAGTAAGTCTCCCCGTATTGACTCCAATGCAGCGGATATCCCTGTTTTAATTTGTGCAGATAATGAGGAGAGAGAATGCCGACAGGCATTTGATGAAAAGGAGAATCTCACAGGCAATCTGCAAGGGGAGCTTTTGTCTGCGAAACAGGAAGGAAGCGTCTGCAGAGAGCTTTATGAAATCTGGGCACCGGCGGGTAAAAAGTGGGTGGACTGGGTTCGTCCGGTTCCTTTTGTAGAAATGGGTCAACATTCCAAGATGTATAGTTTTTCCAATAACACGCTGCCTACAATAGATTTCCCGGGCATGCATGATAGAGACGCTGCTATTATTGTGGATTTACCGGGCGCGGAAAGTGTAAAGGAAGGTATTGCCCTAGCCCATGCAGGATACAGGCCTATACCGATTTATAACGGAACCATTGAACAGCAGGGAGCAAGAGCCACCGTTGACAACCAATCTGTGGGAATCGGGTTAAGATGGGGTGCGGCGCAGCTTCGTCAGATAGAGATAGCAGATGATGCTTTGCCGGCCTTTTTGCTGGATACCAATCGTATGCAACGATTTAAGATGGCGGTTTCCGTATTTGATAACAGCTGGGATGTATATCCTCAAGACCTGCCATCGGCAGAATACTTTTTGAAGAACGATATACGTAAGATTATTGTCATTGGAAATGCGCTTTCGAAAGATTTGAAGAAAATTCTGTATCCGTTCCGGAAAAAGGGAATAGAAATTTTTCTGACAGGAGGATATGAAGCACCTAAAAAGGTTACGCTTCATAGGCCGCTCTCTATAGACAAAGACTAAAGAGGTACAAAGAGTTGATAAAGTTTGAAGGCCGGATTGTGCAGTTCGGATTTGGAGCTGTAGGAAAAAGCTTTTATGAAAAAATAGCCAAAGAAATTAAATTTGATGAGAATAAGTATTATGTCATAACCAGAGATCAGTTCGAATTTGAAGCATATGTAAATCTGGGTGGTATTGTATCCAATTTTATTGTCAGTGAAGTAACAAGAGAGAACTTCGGGCAAGTATTTGAACCCTATTTAGGCAGCGGGGATTTGCTGATTGATTTTGCAGATACCGTGGGAACAAGGGATATTTGTGAATGGTGTGCTGAGAAAAATATCATGTATATCAATACCGGTGAGGCTGACTGGCCGGATCATTGGTACTGTATTTTTGAGGAAAATGAATTAAAGAGGGAATTGCAGGAAAAGCATGCCGGCAGCGAGACTACCAATAAATGTCCCATTGTTTTGCAGCATGGCAATAATCCCGGCCTGGTTTCCCATTTTGTAAAAGCAGCTATAGAATATATTGTAAACACCCAATTTAAAAAAGATAAGCATTTGAAGGCACTGATAAACAGCGGTAGCTTTAATGAAGCAGCCCGGATACTGGGGATACGAATGATTCATGTAAATGATATTGATTTGCAGGAAGTGAACGATGCCTATAGTGACAGTATGCTGTTTAGTACCTGGTGTACCGATTCCTTTTGGTTTGAAATGCTCAGCGAAGCTACCATAAATATAGGTACACATGAAAAGATTGATTTTGAAGATGAGTGTAATTTTATAAATACGGAAAAGGGCTTTCTGGAATTTAAGAAAATTGCAGCTGATAAAAAAGGTCGTACCTATTATCCGGATGGCGTATTTGAGGGATTTTTGGTGCCCCATGAGGAGACCGTTACCATCGCAAAAAGCCTGGAAGTGAAGGAAGGCGGAAAGGTAATTTACCGACCCACGGTAATGTTTTTGTATTCACCGTGTACTTATGCAAGCAATTATTTCAAAGGTGCCAAGGTAAATGAATATCCGGAGCCGGACCCTGAAAAGCCAATGGATTGCGAAAATGAAAACGGCAGAACCATTATCCGCGGATATGTGTATCCGGAAAATTTTGAGATTGTATATCAGGAAAAAATAGCATCCGGAACAGAGTATGTAGGTGTACTGCTGATAGGCGAGAATTTCCAGCCGGTCTGGGTGGGAAACCGGATTGAAGCCTCCTTTTTGTATAAAGATAAAAAGAACTCTTACTGGCAGACACCCACCATTACGCCGGTTGCAATGTCCGCACTGGCGGCAGTTTGCTGGATGTTAAAGAATAAGGACAAGGGCGGCATTTATTTTCCGGATGATATTCCGGATTATAAATACATAATAAAGACCGCAGAAAAATATATTTCCAAAACCATATATAAAACCTTTTCCCAGGAAGATTTGACAAAGGCGTTAAAAATTGACTTTGCAAATCTCCGGGTAAAGGATATATTTTGACAAATCTTGCGTAATAATCAGATAGGTGTTATAATCCGATTATCTTATAAAAGGGAGGTTTTCTTATGATTGCAATTATTTTATTGGTGGTTCTTGTTATTATTTTTGTGGGTATTATAGGATTCGTTATCACTACATATAACGGATTGGTGCGTTTAAGGAATACGGTTAGAAATTCCTTAGCGCAGATTGAGACCCAGTTACAGAGAAGATTTGATCTTATCCCCAATCTGGTAGAAACAGTGAAAGGATATGCGGAGCATGAAAAAGAACTGTTAGAGAGTGTTACCGCAAGCAGAAGTGCTTATCTGAGTGCCGGTTCCGGTGAGGAAAAGCTGGCTATGAACAATCAGTTAACATCAAGTTTGAAATCTTTGTTCGCGGTAACAGAGAGTTATCCGGAGTTGAAAGCAAATACAAATTTCATTAAGCTGCAGGATGAGCTTTCAGAGACAGAGGACAAGGTTGCGTACGCAAGACAGTTTTACAATGATGCGGTTACTCTTTATAACAATAAGCTACAGATGTTTCCCGGTAATATCATTGCCGGTATGTTCGGTTTTCGGGAAGAGGTGTTGTTTGCCACAGAGGAAGGGGCAACAGGAACCCCGGTGGTTGACTTTAAGTAATCCATAGGATCAAACAGAAATTAAACAGGCTGGAGAATGCTTTTGCATTCCTCAGCCTGTTTTTTAGTTCAGAATAATAAATTTTGTGAGTAGAGAGGTGTGCGTTAGTGACCGCCACCGCCACCGCCGCCTCCACGGCCACCGCCACCATATCCGAAGCCGCCACCGCTAAAACCACCGCCGCTACGAGCTACCGAGGAGCCGGAACGTACGGCAGAACGGAAGGAACGACTGGAATGATGGAAACGACCGGAACGGTAAGAAGTGGTGCTCAGTACGGGGCTGTCTTCCACTTCAGGACATCTGATGGCAATTGCATTAATAATCTTTTCGGACAGTCCGAAGGCAGTTGCATATACCAGATATTTCTCCCATAAGGGCAATTCTATTACGGTACGTTCACTTATCAGTGTTTCACTGTTCAGGAAATTATATAATCCTCGCCACTTTGCGTATTCATCTTCACCAAACTGTGTAAGCAATATATATTTGTAAGATTGCTTTTTCAAATATACGGAGCTGACTAAAAGTCCGATTCCCAGAATGAAGAAGGCACCAAAAGCCAGGTCCATACGGGTCTGATAGGAAATGATATTTACCAG
The DNA here is from genome assembly GCA_045597105.1 of Acetatifactor sp. GTDB lineage: Bacteria > Bacillota > Clostridia > Lachnospirales > Lachnospiraceae > Acetatifactor. Next base: position 4,577 of record JAZODQ010000074.1, on the reverse strand, counting down.
AGTGATAAATAGAATACCGATTACACAGTAGGCCTTTGCAGAGGATTGCACTTCACGCCTAGGCTGTGCATAATCTGCCTTCTGGAAATAACCTTCTCTTACACCGATGTTCACAATGGAATTCTCCATATTTCGGGCAAAGGAGTCTGTATTTTCATAGTCGGAAGAAACTCTGGACTGGAAATCACTCATCAGTATTTCATCACCGATTGCATGACGAACCAGCAAGTTGAAATAGTATTCTTCACAGGTGGTAAGCCGTTCATAAGTTTCTCTGGTTGCTTCTAAGCCGGTATCAGACAGAGGCGTCGTTGTATCGGATGCAACAGTCGTTTGGTCGGTCCAGGTAGTTGACATATCGGATGAAGTCATTGTCTGGTAGGGCCAGGTGGTTGTTGCATCAGATGAAACCGTTGTCTGGTAAGGCCAGGTGTTTGTTACATCGGACGGTGTTACCTGCGCGGGTGCAGGGGAGGTCTTCCACGTAATGGTGATTTTAATATCATTATCCAGCCATTCCTGCAGTTTAACATATTTCTTACGTGCCAAACTAAGTAATATTGCGGAGTAAACACCGGAATCGTCCTTGGGAGGCTTCTGTTTACAGAATACCAGGGATGCCGCAAAATTCGGATCCAAATCACTTGGAATTTCCCTGAAAAACTCAGGTTTCATAACGGGTTCGTAGAAAAAGTGTCTGTTTTTCATACGTTTCCCGACGGCAACGGATTTGTATATTATAAAAGCGGTTATGGCTGATGACAGCACAAATACAATGATTTTGGGCATTATGTATTTGCCCGGTGCATCGGCATAGGCCTGTTGCTCTTCATAAATCTCATCCAGTACATCATCCTCAGAGTAGTAGTTAGAAGGTGCGTATTCCGTAAAGATATGCTTGTCCTCACCATGTGCCACCAGGTCAAATTCAATGTACTGATTATAGGGTCTGAATTTTAAGTCCTCTTCATCCAGTTCAAAAGAGAAAGTGTAATATCCCGGATTTAAGGTTGCAGACTCTGTGACAGGGAAGTCATTGGTATTGGTACCGTATGTGAAAACATCGTAATTGCCGGGGGAGGGCATATCCTTATTGGGGAAAAGAATCTGCGCCTTAAAGGACTCCAGGTGATTCACGGTGCTTTCGGAGTAAAGTGCCAGATATAAATCGGAACAGTCACCATAGCGCAGCGCCGCATTATGCATCTCATATACCACTTCAAATACAACCTCTTCACGATAGAGACCGTCTACATAGAAAAATACACATTCATATCGTGCAGCGTCTTCACTGTAAGGACCTTCGCTGTGATACCACTTACCGGGACCGTATTTGGGATTGGTGCTGACATAATCATTGTCATCCCAATAGAGCTTGGGGCTTTCCTCATACGCGATTTCCCTACCATCCGGCAGAATCTGCTTCACGGAATGGACCTTGTAGTCCACCTTCACACCATCTATATAATCCTCCGGCAGGTCTCTCCATAATTCCCAGAACAGATTGTTTTTGGAAGCAGCGTGAATGTCAAAGGTTAGTCTCTCTGTTATAATGACCTTTCCTTCACTATCCGGTTCATCTACAACTACAGCCTTATAATCTACATCCGTAATCCGGGCATAGTCAAAGGGATTCAGTTGCAAGTCTGAAAATAAATACAGGAATTCTCCCATGAAAGGGAGTAGAAAAATTAAAACATAAAAGCCTACAATAAAAAGAGCAAGTTTGTTTCTCATTTTTTACCTTCCTTCAACAAAAATTGATAATTTGAGTATAGTAAAAAAACGTTTAAGTGTAAAGATAAATGTGGTAAAAGAATAGCTATCACACTTTTATTCTTTAGGATTTTCTGTTAGACTATAGGAGTATAAAAACAAGTACAAAGGATACGTTATTAACACAATGAACAAAAGAAAAAGCGGTCAAGGAGGGTTAAAATGATAATCTATGTGGATGTGAATGCAAAAAGTGAAGGTATCGGTACCAAGGAGAGACCATTTCGACGTATCAAGGATGCTGCGAAGGTGGCCTTGCCCGGCGATGAGGTGCTGGTTGCTCCCGGTATTTATCGTGAATATGTGAATCCCAAGCATGCAGGAACGGAAGATGCACGCATCACGTATCGCAGTATGGAGCCCCTTGGTGCAGTAATTACCGGTGCGGAGCAGGTAAAGAATTGGGAGTCTTATGAAGGAAATGTATGGGTATGTCGCATCAGCAACAGTATCTTTGGTAAATACAATCCTTACACCACACTGGTATACGGAGACTGGTATTTTGCGAAGGCAGATAAGCATACCGGATGTGTATATTTAAATGACAGGGCATTGTATGAAACAGCTACTCTGGAAGATTGTATCAAAGGTGAGATTTATGAGTGCAGCTGGGTGCCGGAAGAGTCTGTATATAAATGGTATACCGAGCAGGATGAAGCAAAAGATGAAACAGTCATCTATGCAAATTTCCAGGGAAAGAATCCTAACGAAGAAAACGTGGAAATCAATGTGAGAAGAGAGTGCTTCATGCCATCTAAGACAGGTGTGGGCTATATCACGGTCAGCGGTTTTAACATTAACAAAGCAGCAACCACCTGGGCGCCTCCTGCAGCATTTCAGGATGGTATGATTGGTCCTCACTGGAGTAAGGGCTGGATTATAGAGGATTGTGAGATTTGGGGCAGTAAATGTGCCGGTATATCCCTGGGTAAATATCTGGATCCCCACAATGACCACTATTTTACATATAAGTATGTGAAGAGTCCTACCCAGATGGAGAGAGATGCCGTTTGCCGGGGGCAGTATCATGGCTGGTTAAAGGAGAGAATCGGAGGACATATTATCCGTCGTAATAATATCCATCACTGTGAACAGGGTGGTATTATCGGCCGTATGGGTGGTGTTTTCAGTATTATTGAAGATAATCACATTCACCATATCAACAATATGATGGAGCTGGGCGGTGCGGAAATTGCCGGTATCAAGATGCATGCAGCCATCGATGTAACCATGCGCCGGAACCATATCCACCACAGTACCATGGGTATCTGGTGTGACTGGGAAGCACAGGGTACCAGACTTACACAGAATCTCCTCCACGACAATCAGCGTCCGGCATTTGCCAAGAAATTGCAGGGCGGTATGATGTCCCAGGATATTTTTGTGGAAGTAAGTCATGGTCCTACTTTGATTGATAATAATATCATGCTCTCAGATGCAAGCCTGAGATTTGCAACTCAGGGTGTTGCCATGGTGCATAACCTGATTTGCGGTGCACTTACTGATGTAGGCGGCGGTACGGCGCCCAGATACACACCTTATCATATTCCCCATAGAACGGAAGTTATGGGCTTTATGACATTCCTGCATGGAGATGACAGATTCTATAACAATATATTTGTGCAGAAGTGGCCCGGTGAAGACGTCATCACATATCATGATGCAGATGATGGATTCGATTCTGAGAATCGTCTGGCAGGTACCTGGACCTTTGATGAATACCCTACTTATGATGAATGGATCGCACAGTTTGATTTCACGAAGCCTGCCAATATGAAGGGGCTGGAGCCTGCACATTTCGGACATTTACCCGTATGGTCCGAGGGTAATGTATATCTGGGCGGCGCGAAGGCATGGAAAAAAGAGGTAAACGGTCTGACTGTTGAGAATACACGAGATGACATCAGAGTGGAACTGGTGGAAAAGGACGGCAAGTATTATCTTGATACCAATGTTTATGATTTCATAGGTGGATTTAAGGACAGAATGATCCACACAGATATACTTGGCGAAGCATTTGAGCCGGAGCAGAAGTTTGAGAATCCGGATGCTACGCCCATTCAGTTTGACGCGGACTACTTTGGAAACCATCGTGGTCTGGAGGTTATTCCCGGACCCTTTGCAAGTGCAGAGGATGCAGCGAAGGTACTTTTCTAATCATTATTGGAAATTGCGCAGAAAAAGTGATGGAGTTTAGTTCAGAGGACGCTGTCGAGCGTCCTCTTTTCTATGTCATGGCCACAGTATGTAAAACTGTTGATTCATTTCAAAAAAATATATATTTTAAAGTTTCGAAAGTGAGAGGTTGAATAAAGTATATATCCGGTGGTATAATACAATCAGTTTCAAAACAATAAAAAAAGTATAGTTTCGAAAGTGGTAAAGATATGAAGACGATTTCAAGAGTAGGATATTTAGAAAGAATCAAGGCATTAAAGGATACACCGGACATAAAGATTATTACCGGAATAAGACGTTCAGGTAAATCTAATTTAATGCAGGCGTATATTAAATACTTAAAGAGTAATTTTGTGGATGTTAATATTATCTTTATTGACTATATGGATTTGGAATTTGAAGAAATAAAGGAATATCACGCTTTGCACAAGTATGTGGAAGATAGATACGATAAGGAAAAGCAGAATTATCTATTTGTGGACGAAGTACAGTTATGTCCAAATTTCGAATTGGCAATCAATAGCCTATATTCAAAAAATAAATATGATATCTATATAACCGGTTCAAATGCTTTTTTGCTTAGTGCCGATTTAGCAACTCTATTCACCGGAAGATATATTGAA
>JAZODQ010000073.1:0-15898 GCA_045597105.1 Acetatifactor sp. | reverse complement strand
TCTGGCTAGTTCATGGGTGCTTCCTTTTCCTTCAAGGTATTCTTTTACTACCATCTTTTTAAATTCAAAACTATATTTTGACATAAAAAACCGACCTCCAATCGTTAGTTTTTTAGGTCTAACTTTTGGGGGTCGGTTCAGGGTCCTGTGAGGCTTTTGTATTGTGAAAGATTGTCGGTTTAATGGGTTTGGATAATTTGATTCAAAAGGGTACATGCGGAAGAAGAATGAGTCGTAAAAGCAAAAAGGACACAGCCTGTAGACTGCGTCCTCTTGCGTCTCGTATCTTATTCCGGTAATTCCCCTTACCGTAAAATGTATGGTCACATACTATGATGTAGAGCCCTGTAAGTAAAGTGTGCCTTCGTAGTAGGCGGTAGTTTGGTTGTCTGCACGAACATAGTAGTAATACTGTAAGTATAAAGTACCTTTATAAGTTAATCCTTCAAAAGACCTTGTTTGAATAATAGTAGCAGCTGGAACAACTTCACCCTGGTAAGTAATTGTACTGGAAACCGTCATAGATTTTTGATCAGCTGAAATAATGTAAGATTCACTTACATCTAATGGATTAATCATATGTCCGGTTTTGACGTCTGTAGCACGAAATTGATTAATCATAATATTTTCTGCTTCAGCATTAGCGGTAGCAGCATTTACATTCATTACGGGAGTAACAGCTAACAAAATTACCATGCAACACATTAAAAGTTTTTTCATAAAAAACCTACCTTTCTTTGTATAAACAGTTAATAGTAATAACTGAAATACATGAGGTATCGAAAGGTTATTGTGTCGGGAAAACCATAACATATACATCTGATTCTTCAAAGAAATTTTTAGCTTCTTTTTTGTTGGTATAAAAACTTATTTTAAGTGCATTTACAGCTTCTCCGCCATGTTTACCTTCTTGTAACCATTCCTCACGTATTACAGCAGAATACTCCTGTGCCATGTTGCCGGAAAAATTATCATGACAATAGATAGCCAATTCCATTGTTGCACCCCAAGTAGCATCCTCAACGATGCGGGTGTTTACAATCTTTGGCTCATTGCCGGGAGTATTCAATTTTGCAGCTGCAAAGAAACCGGCCGCACATAAGCATACAAGGATAACAGTAATCGTTATTGACCGTACAAAAGGTTTTGATGTTTTCTTTTGTATTTGTATATTTGACGCTTCTGTTGAAGCGGTTTCTTCAGTCTCTTCTGTCCGGTGTTCCTCTGCATAGGAAATCAGATCAGATTCACTTTCGCTACCGGAAATAATTGGTTCATTGTATGGATTAATTAAAACTTCAATAGGCACATCGAAGAATGCAGCAATGGATTCTATGGTCTCGATGCCGGGAAAGTTTTTTCCGTTCTCCCATTTGCTGACTGCAGAAATGGTAACATTCATTCTTTCTGCAAATTCACCCTGGCTCATTTGTGCTTCTTTTCTTAGCCTTGAAACGTTATACGCAAAATCTTTTATATTCATCAATAAATATTGAAATCTCCTAATTTATATTCGTAAATATAGCATAAGTGTCAATATTTGTCTATTGAGCATTTGGAAACCGCAGATTTCTTGTTATAAAAAACAGGTGTTATTACAGATTATTTGTCATTTTCCAGAAAACAGTACCATTTGCTGGTGAAAACAGTAAAAATACCTGTTTAGGTGGTCTATTCAGGGCATAAAAAGCCTTTTCATGTGTATGTAGTGGCTATATATTATATCTTTAACAAAAAACAAATAAAAATATCACATTTTTTGATGTTAAAATATATTAGAAAATAAATAATTCTAAATATGTAAAAACACTAAAAACACAGCAATTTAGAGCGTTTAAAAGATTTTAGTACTAAAATATCACTGAATTTTATAAATTAAAATACATCAAATATAAAAATAAAAAAGATACTTGAGATTATACATTTTTTATGATAGTATTAGTTTCAACATAAAGGACACCCGATTTTGAGTAAATTTATAAAAGGTCGGGTTTGATAATTGGAGTGATACGATTATGGCAAAAGTGAATGTAAAAGAGAAATACGGTAAGACATATTTTATGCCCCCTGAAGTTACTTATGACTGGGTGCAGAAGGATACCATAGAGAAAGCACCTATCTGGTGTAGTGTAGATTTGAGAGATGGTAATCAGGCTTTGATTGAGCCTATGAGTCTGGAGCAGAAGCTGGAATTCTTCAAGCTTTTGGTGGATATCGGTTTCAAAGAAATCGAGGTAGGCTTCCCTGCTTCTTCCGATACAGAGTATAATTTTATCCGTGCGCTTATTGAGAAGGATATGATTCCCGATGATGTGACCATTCAGGTACTGACTCAGGCCAGAGAGCACATTATTAAGAAGACCTTTGAAGCAATTAAGGGTGCACCTCACGCAGTAGTACATTTGTATAATTCTACTTCCGTAGAGCAGCGTGAACAGGTATTTAAAAAGGATAAAGAGCAGATTAAGCAGATTGCCGTGGAAGGTGCAAAGATGTTGAAGCAGCTGGCTGAAGAGACAGAAGGTAATTTCACCTTTGAATATAGCCCTGAAAGCTTTTCACAGACAGAGGTGGACTATGCTCTTGAGGTTTGTAATGCAGTGCTTGATGTATGGCAGCCTGACCCTGAGCATAAGGTGATTATCAATCTGCCTACTACAGTGCAGGTGGCGATGCCTCATGTTTTTGCCTGTCAGGTAGAATATATGCATAAGCATTTGAAGTATCGTGAAAATGTAGTAATCAGTGTACATCCTCACAATGACAGGGGCTGTGGTGTCAGCGATGCAGAGTTTGGTGTGCTTGCCGGCGCAGACAGAGTAGAGGGTACATTGTTTGGTAACGGTGAGAGAACCGGTAATGTAGATATCGTGACAGTTGCTATGAATATGGCATGCCATGGTGTGGATAGTGGTTTGGATTTCTCTAATATTTTGAAAATTAAGGAAGTATATGAGCGTTTCACCGGCATGCGTGTGCATGAGAGAACACCTTATGCAGGTGAACTGGTATTTACAGCATTCTCAGGTTCTCACCAGGATGCAATCAGCAAGGGTATGAACTGGCTGAAGGATGGTAAGAGCGGCAAGCGATGGGATGTACCTTATCTGCCCATTGACCCCGCGGATGTGGGTAGAGAGTATGAGTCCGATGTGATTCGTATTAACAGCGTATCCGGTAAGGGCGGCGTAGCATTTGTACTTAAGCAGCAGTTTGGTTTCTCCATGCCTGCTGCCATGATGGAAGAAGTTGGTTATCTGGTAAAAGGTGTATCTGACAGAAGACATCAGGAATTGTTGCCGAAAGAAATTTTCTCCATTTTCGAAGAAAATTATATTCATCCCAGAAATATATTCAGTATTCCGGAATGTCACTTTAAGCAGGAAAAAGGTATTCAGGCAGAGACAACTATTGAAATAAACGGTGAAAAGAGAGTGATCCGTACCGTAGGTAATGGTCGCTTGGATGCAGTAAGTAATGCAATCAAGACTTTCTTTGGAATTACATATGAGTTGGCCGTATATGAAGAGCATGCGATTTCCAAGGGATCTTCCTCTAAGGCAGCATCCTATGTAGGCATCATGCATGACAATAAGATGTACTGGGGTGTAGGTGTAGATGAGGATATCATTAAGAGTTCCATTGAAGCTCTGGTGTCCGCGGCAAACAAGCTTGCTAAGGAGCAACATATCAAAGAAGGCCGCGAGGAGAGAATCATCGAGATTATCAGCTACATCCAGAAGAATTATATCGAGGTTACATTGGAGGCACTTTCTGATGAGTTCCATCTTTCCAAGCCCTATCTTTCCAAGTATATCAGGGAAAGAGCAGGTATGACCTTCCAGGAGGTTGTAAAAGAAGAGAGAATGAAGAAAGCCAAAGCGTTATTAAAGGAATCCAGTAAAAATGTGGAAACCATAGCTGCAGAAGTGGGTTATGAAAACGTAGAGCATTTTAACAGACTGTTTAAGAAGTCCTACGGAATCACACCGATACAGTACAGAAAACAGCAAACTCCTTAATTCTTACACTAAGAGGGATTGACATTTTGTCAGTCCCTTTTTATGATTAAAACATCTATTTTTCTGTGTTTATGCACACATCCGGCAAATCTGCCAGATTTTCTCAAGAGTAACAATTTATTAAGTGAACAGGGCAGGAATGGAATATTTTTGTTTCTGTAGAAAGGACGGGAATGGAGAAAGAAAATATTTTTATATATGACCAGTAAAAATGGTTCCAAAGAACTGATAAGTTTGTTACAATATATAAAGAATACAGATATCAACAATCCGGAGATAATAGTGAAAGATGAAAGGATTGTGGAACTGGATGAAATCGTAACAGAAGTGAAGGGTTCAGAGGAATGGGAGGACGTCAGGATGACCATTTATGATATGGGAATTGAACGTGGACTTGCACAAGGCCTGGAGCAAGGCATTCGGATTTTTATATTGGATTATATAGAAGAAAAATATTCGAAAGAAAAAATTCTTGCGAAGTTGGAGAAGCGCTTTAACTTGAAGCCGGAAACAGCATTGGCGTATTATGAGAAGTACGCGCAGGAGAATAAATGAGTACAGGAGTGGAGAGATGGTGGATACTATCCTCCACTTTTTAAATAAAACAATCTTCTCATATTTGAATTGTGGAAAAACTGTGAAAGGTCTTCACATTTTGTCCAAAATACTGTAAAATAGCCTAAGGATTTAAGGAGGGAGCTATATTATGTCTAAGAACGAAAAAATAACGGATAATGTATCCGAAAATAAAGTAGTTACAAAGTATGATTTAAAGATGCAGAAACGTGCGGAAGCAAAGGAGAAGGCAAAAAAAGAAGAGCGTAGAAATAAGATTCTGTGTGTACTGGTTGTGGTAGCAGTATTTTGCTTTTTCATCTCTTTTCCCATCCGCAGCTGGTTATCTGTAAATGGCAGTTTTGTAAAAATCGCAGGTGAGGATATCAACAGAGTAGAGTTTGATTACAACTACAATATGGTTAAGAACAATTTCTTTTCCACCAATAATTTTTACCTGTCTTATATGGGCATGGATTTGCAGGGAGATTTATCTAAGCAGATGTATTCAGAGCACTTGAGCTGGGAGGATTACTTCGAGCAGTTAGCAGTAAAGAATATTTCACAGAACAAGATGCTGGTGAAGGAAGCAAACGAAAAGGGCTTCGAATATGATGTGACAGAGGATTATAACGCTTATCTGGAAGAAATCAAAGAAGCAGCTGAGGCGGAAGGTGTATCCCAGGAAGAGTATATGGTAGCAGCTTTTGGCCAGTATGCGACCATTGAGAGATTGGAAAATATTATTAAAGAGACTCTGCATGCAAATGCATACTATCAGAAGGTAGGTGAGGATATTTATCCTACTGAGGATGAAGTAAATGCGAGATATGAGGCAAATAAAGAGTCCTATGACTCTATCGATTACAGAATGGAGATTTTTACCGCAGAGCTTCCTACAGAGCCCACTGAGTTAGCTGATCCCGTAGAAGAGAATGCGGATGCAGCAGAAGGTGAGGAGACTACTTATACCCCTTCTGAAGCAGAGGTTGCAAAAGCAATGGCTGATGCAAAGGCTCTTGCAGACGAAGCATTAAAGACCATTATGACAGAAGGTGCAATGTCTCAAAATGTGTTGAGAACCGAGATGACATCTGTAATTCGTGACTGGTTGTTTGATGAGAGCAGAAAGACCGGAGATACTACCATTATCGAAGACGATCAGATGAATGAGTATTATGTTTTAGGCTTTGAAAAGCGTTATCGTGATGAATCCCCTTCTGCTGATATCAGAGTTATCATCACTGACCAGAGTAACGGACAGGAGATTCTTGATGAGTGGAAGGCCGGTGCGGCAACAGAGGAAAGCTTTGGCGAGCTGGCAGATAAGTATACCATTGAGACAGAGAGTATTGAAGGCGGTTTATACACCGGTGTACTTCCTACCAGTGGTTACCCCGAGTTAGATGATTGGGTGTCTGTAGCACATGAGTATGGCGAAACCAAGGTTATAGATCTGGGTGACGGTGTGCAATACGTAATGTACTATGTAGGCGAGAACAGACCCAGCTGGAAGATGAATGCGGAAAGTATTATCTTGGAAGAAAAAATTAATGACTACATTAGCAATCTGATTGCAGATGTGGAAGTTGTAGATAAGAAGGGCAATTTGGAGTATATCGAGATTGAAGCTTCTTTAGCTGCTGAGGCGTCTGATGCTGAAGTGGAAGCAGTACCTGCTGAGTAATAAATAAGAGTTGTTGTGTGTATCAGGGAAGATGGTTTGCATCTTCCCTGTTTTTTGATTTATAGGATAGGGTGTCAAAAGGAGGTTTTAGAATTATCACAAAGCAGTTTACACAAAAAAATATAAACACAAACAACTGCAACGTGCTCACAAAAGGATGTTTCTTAACAAAAAATGTGATAGAATGGTCGCAAGGGATAAATTTTGGATGGAGAGAACATTTATGAGTGAAAAAGTTTTAGTATTGGATATAGACGGAACTTTAACAAATTCAAAGAAAGAGATTACACCGGCTACGAAAAATGCAATTGTAAAGATGGTAGAGCAAGGGCATAAGGTGATGCTGGCTTCCGGCCGTCCTACGCCCGGAATGAGACGATATGAAAATGAATTAGAGCTGGAAAAAAAGGGCGGTTATCTGCTTTCTTTTAACGGAGCCAGGGTGGTGGAGTGTAATACAGGAGAAATCGTATTCCAGAGACTGCTGTCTTTGTCTATGATTCCCGGATTATATCGTTTTGCAAAGGATCATGGCTGTGGGTTAATTACTTATCTGGGAGATGAGGTGATTTCTGCTTTTGAACCGGATGAATATGTGGAATTAGAGGCACGAATCAACGGTCTTCCCATTCGTGTCGTGGATAATTTCAAGGAATTTGTAGATTTTGATATTAATAAATGCCTGATGACTGCACCTGCAGAGCAGGCAGCAGAATATGAGCAAATACTTGCAGAGCGATATGGAGATGTGGCCAGTATATATCGTTCCGAACCGTTTTTTATCGAAATTATGCCCAAGAATGTGAATAAAGCCACTTCCCTGGAAAAGGTGCTGGAGGTAATCGGTAGTAACAGGGAGCATGCAATTTGTTGTGGTGACGGATTTAATGATATCACCATGATTGAATACGCAGGAGTGGGTGTGGCTATGGGTAATGCGCAGGCTGCAGTCAAGGATGCAGCGGACTATATCACCGGAACCAATGACGAGGACGGTCTGGTGGAAGTCATTGAGAAATTTATTTTAAATTGACCTTATGAAAGGAATCGTATGAGGATAGAGATACCTGAAAAAGCAAAGTATATCATAGAAACCATACAGGCAGCAGGCTTTGAGGCTTATGTAGTGGGTGGTTGTGTGAGAGACAGTCTGCTTGGCAGAAGGCCGGAGGACTGGGATATTACCACATCAGCAAAGCCGGAGCAGGTGAAAGCGTTATTTAGAAGAACCATAGATACGGGAATCGCCCATGGTACGGTAACGGTCATGGTGGATAGGGAAGGTTTTGAAGTCACCACCTATCGTATTGACGGTAAGTATGAAGACAGCAGACATCCCAGGGAGGTTACCTTTACCCCTAATTTGGAAGAGGATTTGAAGCGCAGGGATTTCACCATTAATGCCATGGCATACAATGAGACGGATGGTCTAATCGACATTTTTGGCGGTATGCAGGATATGGAGCGGGGGATTATTCGCTGTGTGGGAGAGGCACACCAGAGATTTCAGGAGGATGCACTGCGCATTATGCGTGCAGTTCGTTTTTCTGCTCAGTTGGGCTATGGTATAGAGGAAGGCACGGCAGCTGCCATCAGGGATTTGGCGCCTACCTTGCGCAATATCAGTGCAGAACGTATACAGACGGAGCTGGTGAAGCTGATGGTATCACCCCATCCGGATTATATCAGGCAGGCTTATGAGATGGGTGTAACAGCAGTCATTTTACCGGAGCTGGATGTATGTATGGAGACGGAGCAAAATACGCCCCATCACAAGTATACGGTGGGAGAGCATATCATTCACTCCCTGACTGAGATAGAGGCGGACAAGTGTTGCAGACTGGCCATGCTTTTTCATGATATGGGTAAGCCGGCTACGCGTACAACAGACGAAGCCGGAATACATCACTTTAAGGGTCATGCCGGAATCAGTGCAGATATGGCCAAAGACATTCTGCGTCGACTGAAGTTTGATAATGATACGATTTCCAAGGTGTATCAGCTGGTGCTTTATCATGATTATGGTATCGGAGTAGAGCCGGATATGTCCATAGTGCGCAGAGCTATCAGTAAAATCGGTGCGGATATTTATCCCCTGCTTATGAAGGTCAAATATGCTGACCTGATGGCTCAGAGCGAGTATGAAAAACAGGCAAAGCTAGATAGATTGAAACGTTGGGAATCTCTCTATGAACAGGTCATGGAGGCAAAACAGTGTGTATCCCTAAAGACACTGGCAATTAGCGGCAAAGATCTGATGCAGGCAGGCATACAGCCGGGGCCTGAAATGGGGCGTCTGTTAGAGCAGGCACTGGAACTGGTGCTGGAGAATCCTGATAAAAATGATAAAGATTATTTGTTGGATTACATTTTAAAAGCAAAGAAGCCGGACTAACATACTTTTCATATTATTCTCATAAGATTAGGTAGTGTTTCAAACTAATTTTATGGGAGGAAGAGAAGTGAATGACTATTGTTTGTCTTTGTTGGAGCAATATGATATAGAGGTGCTGCGAACTCGAAAGGGAAGGGGGGCTTATATCGTGGATACCCCCCGGGAGCAGTTGATATTTAAGGAATATATCGGTACGGAGGAAAAAGCCCATCTTCAGAACCGATTACTGATGCAGATAGAGCAGGTAGGCAAAGTTTCGGTGGAAAAAATAATTCCCACGAAGGAAGAAGCCTTGCTGGCCCAGGATATGTGCGGAAGCCGATATATGTTAAAGTCCTACCCGGAAGGCAGGGAGCTGAATATCGGGGACGAGGAAGAGTGTGTGCAGGCAGTGTGCACCCTTGCAAGGCTCCATGAGAGCATGGTTCTGAAAAAGGAAGAGGCTGAGGAAGCAGTTGATGGAGACAGCGCCGATGGAAAGTCAGGTTCTTCAATTGTTGCAGGGAGTGAAAGCGTTTATGGTTCCCGTCAGCATAGGTATGAAAAAGGACGAAAAGAGCTGCGTCATGTGAGAAAGTTCTTACAGCAGCGGAGCCAGAAAACGGATTTTGAGTTATCCCTGCTCAGTCACTACGGGTACTTTCAGGAGCAGGCGGACAGAGTGTGCAGTGAGTGGGAAAGCTATAGTAAGCTGGCAAAACAGGATGAAAATGTGTATTGCCATGGTGATTTTCAGTATCATAATATTTTGTTGTCAGATAGCAGGATCAGTATTATTAATTTTGAAAAATATGTGGCGGATAATCAGGTCAGGGATTTATATCTGTTAATGCGTAAGCTGCTGGAAAAGAGCAACTGGTCGGTGGAGCTGGGAAAAAGGCTGCTTGAAAGCTATGAACAGGCAAGAGCATTGTCAGCCATTGACCGAATCGACTTGTATTATCGCTTGGCTTATCCGGAGAAATTCCGCAAGATTGTGAATTTTTATTATAACTCCGGTAAGGCATGGATACCCGGCCGTAATCAGGAAAAGCTGGATAAAGTAGTAGAGCAGGAAAAAGAGAAGCAGAACTTTTTGAACAAAGTGTTCAGAGAAGTTAATGGCGGAGTGTAGTAGTTTCACCCGAATAGAAAGGCATGGTTGATAAACGAATGAAAAGGCGAAGAAGCAGTAAATACATGCAGATGGTGCTTGCAGCAGGTATAACAGGCTGTGTGGTGCTGGCAATATTACTATTGGTGGTATTGGTGCCGTTATTTGTGAAAAATTCTGCAGGAAATACCACAGAGACGGAAAGCACCGGTTTAGAGCAGGAGTTACCTCAGTATATGAATGGTACGGCAATATTGGTTGCCAAAGATCAAAAGAATCAGGTAACGCTATATCATATTTCGGCACAACAGGAATACATACTATTAACCGATGGTGCAACTGCTTATTATGATAAATATGGCCAGGCGGTGACTTTGGAACAATTGTCATGCGGTGATATTGTGGAAGTGGAATATTCCGTGAAGCAGGAGTACCTGTCTTCCATGCAACAGACAGACCAAGCCTGGAAACTTACCGATGTGGAGAAGTTTGAGCTGGATGTAATGTCGGGAGAATTGCAAATCGGTAAAGAGCTTTACCGTATTTCTCCGGATGTAAAGTGCTTTTTGGATGAAAAAAGTATAGACCTGTCCGGAGTGAGTAATGGTGACATACTGACTATACAGGGTATGAATCAGGAAGTGTACAGCATACAGGTGCAGAGAGGTCACGGTTATCTCAAGCTGGAAAATGAGTCCGCTTTTGTAGGCGGCTGGCTGGAAATCGGTCAGGATATTATTCGCAGCATTCAGGAAAACATGCTGATATTGGTGCCCGAAGGAATCCATCAGGTGACGATCAGCTACAAGGGCTATATGGATACCCGGACCATTGAAATCCGTCGTAATCAGGAGACGGTCATGGATGTGGGTAATCTGGCTGAGAGTATGATTAAGTATGGTAAGGTTTACATAACCACCACTCCTGATAATGCAAAGGTATATATTGACGGCACCTTGGTAGATACCGCTTACTTGATTTCCATGGAGTACGGATTGCATCAGTTAGTGGCTACTGCAGATGGTTATGAGACCCTGACCCAGTATTTCAGGTTGGAAAAGGAATCTGCCAGCCTGGAAGTGAAGCTGAAAGTACCTGAGGAGAACAGTAAGCCGGATAAGGATGATGAAGATGACGATGAGTCGGAGGAAAGCACGGAATCTAAAGAAAGTGATGAATCCGATGAAAGTACGGAATCAAATGAAAGTAGCTCATCAAGTGAAAGCGATGGAACCGATGAGAGTAGTTCAGTGAGTGAAAGCAGCGGAACCGGTGAGAGCAGCTCAGCAAGTGAAAGTAGTGGAACTGACGAAAGCAGTTCAGCAAGTGAAAGTAATGGAACCGGTGAAAGCAACTCGGCAAGTGAGAGCAGTGATTTCACGGAAAGCAGTACACCGGAAGAAGGCAGCACATCCGAAGAAACGGAAGCCACCGATGAGAGCAGCGAATCTGACGAAGGGGATACATCCACAGAAGAAAGTACACCCGGCAGTACGACCTACAAAGTATATATTAACCAGCCGGAAGGCGCAGAGATTTACCTGGATGGTGTTTATGTGGGTCTGGTACCCTGCAGTTTTAAGAAAGAACCCGGTGCATATGTGGTTACTTTGCGGAAATCCGGCTATGAGACGAGAAGCTATTCCATCCGTATTGATGATATGTCAGAGGACAGTATTTTTAACTTTGCAGACTTCTATTGACGATAAAGCCTATAAATATGGCTAAAAGCCTTGACAAATCGTACAAAAAAAGATATATATATGATATAAGTTTCGTCGGAAGTGTCGGATGAAAATTAAAATGTTGACTCATATAGGAGGAGTTTAAAATGAACAAGACAGAATTAGTTGCAGCTATGGCTGAGCAGGCTGGTATTTCTAAGAAGGACGCAGAGAAGGCTTTAAAGGCATTTACTGATGTTGTTGCTGAAGAGTTAAAGAAAGATGGAAAGGTTCAGTTAGTTGGTTTCGGTACTTTCGAAGTATCTGAGAGAGCAGCTAGAGAGGGTAGAAATCCTCAGAGCGGCAAGCCTATGAAGATTGCAGCTTCCAAGGCACCTAAGTTCAAAGCTGGTAAGGCTTTAAAGGATATGTTAAACGCTTAATAAATGAATGATGGACCGCGAACCGTATGGTTCGCGGTTTCTTTTATAAGGAGAGAAATTGATATGAGACTTGATAAATATTTAAAGGTATCCCGATTAATCAAACGCCGCAGCGTGGCAAACGAAGCCTGCGATGCCGGCAGAGTTATGATAAATGACAAGCCTGCCAAGGCTTCCGTAAACGTGAAGGAAGGAGATATCATCACCATTTCCTTCGGTAACAAGGAAGTAAAGGTAGAAGTGCTGGATGTACAGGAAACAGTCCGTAAAGAAGAGGCGAAGGAATTGTTTAGATATATTTAGAACAAAAAGGAGGCGACTGTATCTAATGGGTGTAATATTTTGGGATTTTGACGGAACACTGGCTTATTCGGATGCTCTTTGGTCCGGTAGTGTGCACAAGGCACTCCTTCTGACAGATGCCAATACACATGTAAGGTTTGAAGAAATCAGAATGTGCATGAAGTACGGTTTCACCTGGCACACTCCCGAGAGGGATTACTCCAATATGACTTTAGAGAAGTGGTGGGACTTTATGAACAGGCATTTTTATGAAAGCTATATAAAATGCGGTGTTTCAGATGAAATCGCGCAGGCAGCAACTGCCAAAGTCAGGGGAATCATCAAAAGAATCGAAAATTATACCCTTTATGAGGATGCACTCCTAACGTTAAGTAAAGCAAAAGACCGGGGATATAGGAATGTTCTGCTATCCAATAATTATCCGGATTTAGAGGAAGTATTGCAAAAGCTGGGATTGATGAAATATTTGGACGGAATCATTATATCTGCCATTGAAGGATACGATAAACCCCGGACAGAGCTGTTTGAGATCGCAAAAGAAAGATATCCCGACGACAGCTATTATATGATTGGCGATAATCCCAAAGCAGATATTGCCGGCGGAAACAGAGCCGGTATGAAGACTATTTTGGTACATAAGGGATATTCGGAGGAGGCAGATTATTGCTTTGATGATTTGTATTCCATATGTGATGTGTTGGGAGAGGTATAAAATGAACAGTGAATTATCAATGATATTATCTGAAAACCCCGGCTATAAGTCAGCGTATTACCAGTTCCTTGAAATACATAAGAACAATTATGGAAAGAACAGTACCAAGGAGCAGTTGGAAGAGTTTGAGGAGTATTATGCTGCAGATTTTCTGAATGGCATAAAAAATGACAACAATCGGCGAGAGGAATTTATTCAGGGAGAAAGAATTGTAATCCGTAGAGCATATATAGCAGATGCAGACTTTATGCATTCTGTGGAGCTGCATGAGGAAAATACGCCCTGGGTAGCAGACTGGCCGCTGGGCTTTAGAATTGCAAAGTTTGGTGACCCGGATTTTTTGCAAACCATTATTGAAAAAGAGGATGGTACACCCATTGGGTTTATCATATTTCGTGGTATGGCAGGCAAGGAATCCAGACTGGAGCTGAAGAGAATTGCAATCATGGAAAAAGGTAAAGGCTACGGTAAAGAGGCGCTGCATCTGGCGCAGAAGCTGGCTTTTGAGGTGTTTGGCACAAAGTACCTTTATCTTGGTACTAAAGAAAACAATCTGCGCGCCCAGTCAATTTATAAAGCAACGGGATTTATTCCCAATATGCCGGACCCCTGTACACAGTTTTATATGACAGAGAGGGAGTATAGAAATCCAATCATTTGTTAGCGAGGACATAATTTCTATGAATAGAATTGAAAAAGTCAGGAAAGTGGTAGATGCAATCCTACTGGATATGACTGACAATGAGGAAAGAAGATGTGCGTATCTGCATCTATATGGGGTTTCACAGGGCTGCGCACTTCTGGCAAGAAAACGCAAAGAAAATGTGGAATTAGCTGTTATAGCAGGGATGCTACACGATATTTACGCCTATGCAAAGATGGATGCAGAAGACCATGCCCATAAAGGAGTAGGGATGGCAAATGAGATATTGGAATCCCTAAAGATATTTAGTGCTGATGAAATAAATTTGATATGTACAGCAATTTACAATCATAGCGATAAATCAATTGTGCATGGAGAATTGGATGAAATTTTGAAGGATGCAGATGTGATGCAACATGTTTTGTATAATCCTTTATCTGAGATAAAAGAGCATGAACAGGAAAGGTTTGCATTTTTGGCTGATGAGTTTGGTTTGGACAGATAGAAAGTGGTTATTTTGCATATTTATCTGTCTGATTTTAAGTGAAAATCATATAGTTTCCTGATTTTTCTCTTTTCTATATGCCAGAAATTGGATATGACAACAGATAGTTTCGCTCATATGTACTCTTCTATATGTTAAAGTGATTGCAGAAATTAAAATATGGGCAGATAGATTAGAGAATTTTTTGGGTTCTATCCGTTGGGGACAATTAGATTGTCATATAGTTATTGTGTTTTTCTATATTCTAGCTGTTAGATTATGTGGGCATATATGAAAAGTAAAATTCTTCTATGCCCTATTTCTATTAAAAAAGTGTCCTTAAATTCGAAAATTGGGTATATAGAGAAAAATAGTTTTCTGTATGCCCCTTTTTTTGTAATTTGTGGGGCATACAGGCTGAAAAAGGTTCTTCTATGCCCTAAATATGTAATAAAGCCCCTTAAAATTCATGATACTGGGGCATGAGAATAACATGGGGGCTTTCTATGCCCCAGATTGGAAAAAATACTTTCTGTTTTCTCCGTAAGTGTTCTGTAGAGGTGGAAAAACTAAAAGTTACAAGAGTATTGATGAAACTTTTTAATGGGAGCAGTAAAACAAATAAAAGGAGAATAGGTTTGAAAAAAGCAATTACCGTTTTATGGGGGATTTTTGCAATAGCAATTATAATTTTTATTATTTCCATATTTACCATGAGTACAGAGACTACATGGCGGGTATTTTCTATTACGATGCCGTTGGCAGGTATTGCTTTCTGGGGAGCGGTTATTTTATTGGTGATTGATTTTATTCGTTCAAAAAAAGGATAAATCAAGATTCCGAATGAAGCATGGCGGATAGAGAGAAAAAGTGGAGATTTTAGAGAGAGGACGATGAGAGTTGAAGGCAAAGGCTTCGGATTGGTATAAGAAGAATTGGACATTGGACATCAAGAATATGTCATGGGTTGAGAATACTTCCAATGAGGTGGATTACTTGATTGATTTGTGTAAATTAGAGGGAACAGAGCGCATTCTGGATTTGGCATGTGGCTATGGCAGACACGCACTGGAATTTGCAAAACGAGGTTATGAGGTTGTAGGGGTAGACATTACCGAAATCTACATTGAAGATGCAAAAAAGAGTGCGAAGGAAATGGGACTTTCTAATGCATCTTTTCTTTGCAGCGATATACGCGAGGTTGCATTTTACGATGAATTTGATGTGGTGCTTAATTTGGCAGATGGTGCAATTGGGTATTTGGAAAATGAAGAAGAGAATCAGAAAATTTTCGATATTATTTGCAGAGCACTGAAGGATGGCGGCCAGCATGTGTGTGATTTGGTATGTGGGGATTATGCCAGTGCTCATTTTCCGGTAAAGCTATGGGAAGCAGGAGAGCATGCGGTCTCTCTTTCGGAGTTTGACTGGAATCCGGATACACATATTATGATGTTTGGTAATCAGGATTTTGCATATGGAGAAACCATGACAAAACCAGAAATAACAGAGGGTGACCCTACCCGTGTTTATACACTTGCTGAGATAAAAGAAATTATGGAAAAACGAGATATGGAGGTAGTAGAAGCATTTGCGGGATATACAAAGATTCCGGCAAGTCAGCAGGAATTTCAAATGCTTGTTCACAGTCAAAGGAGAAAGGTTACAGGAGCGTAAAGTTATTGTAATGACAGATTCCAATTTGGTGAACACTTGAAAATTTCAGTCTTGTGGATAGCTTGAAAGCACGCAATTATTTGAAAGTTGTAGGTGAGAGGATATGAAAAACTTATATATAATCGGCGGAACAATGGGAGTCGGCAAAACTGCTGTTAGCCAGCAATTAAAATCTGATTTGCCCAATAGTGTATTTCTTGATGGGGATTGGTGTTGGGAT
>JAZODQ010000072.1:0-13528 GCA_045597105.1 Acetatifactor sp. | reverse complement strand
AGTTCATCGATGATTTCATCTTCGTCATCACTGCTGCGAATGGTGGCAATCTTCTTATACATCTGCAGTTTCAGGGATTCGTCTTCAATATACCGTTCCGGGATATAGGCCGGCATCCTGATTTCCACAGAAGTTTCCTCTTTGTTTTCGTTAATGATCTCACCCTGGAGGGCCCGGACTGCGTCGTCCACCAGCTTGCAGTAAAGTTCATAGCCGATGTTCATCATATGACCGCTCTGCTCAGTTCCAAGCAGATTTCCGGCACCGCGGATTTCCAAATCACGCATGGCCACCTTAAATCCGGAACCGAATTCAGTGAATTCACGGATGGCAGTCAGACGCTTCTGTGCCACTTCCGTCAGAACCTTATCTTTCTGATACATGAGATACGCATAGGCAAGCCGGTTGGAACGGCCCACACGGCCCCTGAGCTGATAGAGCTGGGACAGGCCCAGATTATCAGAGTCATGGATAATCATGGTATTGGCATTGGAGATGTCCAGTCCGGTTTCAATGATGGTTGTGGACACCAGCACGTCGATATCACCGTTGATATAATCATACATGATATGCTCCAATTCCTGCTCCTTCATCTGCCCATGGGCAAAGGCTACATTGGCCTCCGGCACCAGTTTGGCCACCTGAGCCGCAATATCTGCAATATTATTCACCCTGTTGTATACGTAGTAAACCTGTCCGCCACGGGCCATTTCACGCACGATGGCTTCCCGCACCATTTCATCATTATATTCACACACAAAGGTCTGGATGGGCACACGCTCTCCCGGTGCCTCCTCCAGCACACTCATATCCCTGATACCAATCAGGCTCATATGGAGGGTTCTGGGGATGGGCGTCGCCGTCAGCGTCAGTACATCCACGTTTTCCTTCAGTTGCTTGATCTTTTCCTTATGGGTCACGCCGAACCGCTGCTCTTCATCGATGATCAGCAGTCCCAAATCCTTAAATACCACATCCTTAGACAGCACTCTGTGGGTGCCGATGAGGATATCCACGAAGCCCTTCTGCAAATCCTTTAAGGTAGCCTTTTGCTGGGTAGGGGTACGGAACCTGCTCATCAAATCCACACGCACCGGAAAATCCTTCATACGCTGGATAAAGGTATTGTAATGTTGCTGTGCCAGTATGGTAGTAGGCACCAGGTAGACCACCTGCTTGCCCTCCTGTACTGCCTTAAATGCAGCACGGATGGCAATCTCCGTCTTGCCATATCCTACGTCGCCGCAAACCAGTCGGTCCATGATTTTGGTACTTTCCATGTCCGCCTTGGTGTCTACAATGGCGCTCAGCTGATCCTCCGTCTCTTCAAAGGGGAACATCTCCTCAAATTCTCTCTGCCATACCGTATCCGGCCCAAAGGAATATCCCTGACTCTGCTGTCTGACCGCATAGAGCTCCACCAAATCCTTGGCCACTTCCCCTACTGCAGAACGCACCTTGGTCTTGGTTTTCTCCCACTCTTTTGTGCCCAGCTTATTCAGTTTGGGTTTCTTTGCTGCATCTGCCGCCGCATACTTCTGTATCACATCCAGTCCTGTGGCCAGGATGTAGAGATTACCGCCACCGGCATATTCTATCTTCATGTAGTCCTTGACTACTTTATCCATCTCAACCTTTTCAATGCCCTTGTAGATCCCCAGACCATGGCTTTCGTGCACCACATAATCACCGATTTTCAGTTCATTGAAATCATTGATCTTCTGCCCCTGGTTGAATTTCTTTCGTTTTTTCTTCTTTTTTTCCACACCGAAAATATCGGTATCCGACAGGACCACGAATTTCAACATAGGGTATTCAAATCCTCTGGCCACATGACCGTAATAGGTCATAACCTCTCCGGGCAACACCTGACGGAAAGGATCCTCCGTGTAGATAGCAGGCACTTCATTGTCCCGTAAATCCTCTGCCAGCCTTGCCGCACGGGTACGGGAGCCAGAGAGTAAGAGAATACGATACCCCTTTTTGTGATATTTTTTTAAATCCGCCACCAGGGTTTCGAAGCTATTATTGTAAGGCGCCACATTTCTGGCACTAATGTCATATTTTTTCACAGGATCCATATAACCGCTTCTGGTCTCCATGGTGGCAATGGTTATCACCGCCCCACGCTGCAATCCTGCTGCCACCTGCTCTCCGCTGTAGAGGATATCCATCTGACCGGGCAACACGTAACCCTTGGCTGCCCGCTGCTCCATACTCTCCCGAAACTCCAGTTCCACCGCTGTAGCTTCTTCTTTGATACGGGCAGGCTCCTCTAAGACAAAGAGGGGCAGATTGTTAGCAAGACGCCCACCGGGTGCAGCTGCCAAATGCATTAATATATCCCCGAAAGTCATGAGATGGTTCTCATCAAAAAAGTATCTCACATAACTTTCCAGATTCACCATACTTCGAAATTCCAATAGCTGTTCCCGTAATTCCCTTACATTGGTCTTGATACGGTGAGCCGGCTCCGGCTGGTGTGCTTCACGGAAGATTTGCTCCTGGTTCACAGTCTCCTCTTCCAGCTTCGCCATTCCTTTTTCTATTTGATCCTGGTCCAGCACGAACTCCGTAGCCGGATAGATACTGACACTTTCCAGCTTTTCTATGGAGCGCTGACTGAGCACGTCGAAACTACGGATAGAATCCACTTCATCTCCCCACAGTTCGATACGATAGGGGTTTTCCTCCGTCAAATCAAAAATATCGATGATACCGCCACGCACGGAAAATTCTCCGGGTGCTTCTACCTGATATACCTTTTCATAGCCCATGGACACCAGCTTGGAAGCCAGCTCGCCTTCATCCAATGCACCGCCCCGATGTACTTCTATGATATCCTTTTCCTCCCAGAGCACCTGGGGTGCCATCAGCGCCGCATAAGTAGTGATGATGGTGGTAGGTTTTTTTTCCATCAGTCTGCGCATGGTTCTGATACGCTCACGAATCAGCTGATTACCATGTATATCTGCCTGAAAGAAAATCAAATCCTTGGCCGGGAATAACATGACATTCCTGTCATAAAATTGATATTCCTCATAAAGCTGTTTCGCCTTCAGGTCACTATAAGTAACGATGACCTTGTAACGAAAGCCATCGCTGAGACCGTATATCATATGAAGTTTTTGAGATTCCACACAGCCTGTCAGAGAAATGGGTCCCTGATGCTTCCGCAGCATCTCTTTCATCTGCCCGTACTCTGCCAGCTCCTGTAACGGCGAAAGTAATGCCTGCATATTACCTCTCCTTCTAACACTCCAACCTAGACATCTGCTTTTCGGTTATAACGATTCATGGCTACATCCGGTCCTTCGGTTATCATCAGTTCGATAGCCTCTGCCGCTCTCTTAGCCGCCTCATCCATCACCTTGCGTTCATCGCCGGTGAAATGTCCCAGCACCCAGTCTGCCAGATCATAGCCCTTGGGCTTCTCACCCACACCCATCTTCACCCGCTGGAATCCGTCATGTCCCAAATGTCCGATGATACTCTTCAGACCGTTGTGGCCGCCTGCGCTTCCCTTTTTACGAATACGCAGTTGTCCCACCTCCAGACTGATATCATCCGAAATGATAATCAGCTCTGCAGTCTCATCCACTTTGTAATAATCCACCAGCTGACGAACACTTTCTCCGCTCAGATTCATATAGGTCTGGGGCTTCGCCAGTATACACTTCTGCCCTGCCACTACTCCCTTACCGATTACCGCCTTGTGCTTTTTTTCCAATACATCGATACGATTTTGTTCCGCAAGTGCATCTATTACATCCCAGCCGATATTATGTCTGGTATTCACGTATTCCCTGCCCGGATTTCCTAATCCTACGATAATGTACATATTGATTCTCCTGTTTTACTTTTATATTAATGTATGGTTGCTCATATTTCCTATTATTAATCCTTAACAATATATTTTCTCATTTTTAAATTCAAATTACAAGGTGTAATTCCAAAAAAACTGCCACACCTTTCAGTGTGGCAGTCAATCGTTATTATGTTATTACATTATCAACTTACTCTTCTACATCGGGCTCTTCCAGGGCCTTCGCATAACTCTCTAAGATAATTCTCTGAATACTGTCTCTGGTCGAAGAATTAATAGGATGTGCAATATCGCGGTATTCACCGTCTGCGGATTTCTTGCTGGGCATTGCGATAAACAAGCCCTTTTCACCCTCAATAACCTTAATATCATGAACCACGAATTCATCATCCAGTGTTATTGATACAATAGCCTTCATCTTGCCGCCTTTTGCAACCTTACGAACACGTACGTCTGTTATCTGCATATACGAACCCTCCTTGAAATACATCAAAAGTCTGATAAATGTCCTCGCCAGTTACATAACATATCTGTCATTTCTCTCAATAACAATTTTGATTTCACCTTCGCCCTTCAAAACAGAGCCTTCCTTAATGGTACTGCGGCTTTCTATGATACAATTCTCTATCACACAATTGTCCGCTATATACACATCATTCAAGATTATGGAATTTTTAATCACACAGTTGTTACCTACATAGCTCTTTTTAAACAGGACGGAATTCTCCACCGTACCGTTTACAATGCTACCGCTGGCAACCAGTGCATTTCTGATCTGTGATCCGGGATTATACTTCGCAGGGGGCAAATCATCCACTCTGGAATAAATGTCCGGATACTGCTTAAAGAAGTAATCTCTAACATCGGCCTTCAGGAAATCCATATTGGTTTCATAGTAATCCTTTACAGACGCGATGTTTCTCCAATACTCTTCAATCTTGTAACCATAGATACGCTTCGTATCCTTATATCGGATAAGCACATCCTTTACCAGATCATATCTGTCTTCTTCTGCACACTTCTCAATAATCTCAATCAACTGACGACGACGAATTACATAAATACCACAGGATATGGTATCCATCTTTGCCTGCAGAGGCTTCTCCTCATACTCCACAATACGATTGTCATCTGCCAGCTTAACAGTACCATAGCGCTCCACATTGATGGTTTCATCTATGTTACGGCAAACCACTGTGATATCAGCCTTTTTATCGATATGGTACTCAAGCAGTTTATTGAAATCCATCTTGTAAATCATATCGCCGTTTGCGATTACCACATAAGGCTCATGACTGTTTTTCAAAAAGTGTAGGTTCTGGTAAATCGCATCTGCTGTTCCTCTGTACCAGTTACTGTTATCTGCAGTAACCTCAGGTGTAAATACATACAAACCGCCCTGTTTACGTCCGAAATCCCACCATTTGGAGGAGCTCAGATGCTCGTTCAGGCTTCTGGCATTGTACTGTGTAAATACTGCCACCTTCTGGATATGTGAATTAGACATATTACTTAATGTAAAATCAATACTGCGATAACTACCTGCCATAGGCATCGCGCAAATTGCTCTCTTCTGGGAAAGCGCACGCATTCTGTGATTGTTACCGCCCGCTAAAATTATTCCGATTGCTCTCATTACTATTCACCTGCCTTAATTAATGTTTTTCCGCTCGCAAGATAAGCATCCGGGTAATCACCGGCCACGGTAACACCGGCGATTACAGTATTTTTACCTACTGTCACGCCACCGGGAACCACAGTCTTTTCACCCACGGTAACCAATCCATGATTATAAATGTGAGGCGCGGTATCATTGTCTGCCTCTTCACCGATACCTAATCTGGCACCGGCACCGACTTCTGCATTCTCAGCTATAATGGCCATATTCAGTTCGGCACCTTCGCCAATCACTGCATCATTCATAATAATGGAGTCTCTGACTACTGCGCCCTTACCAATGGTTACACCGCAACCGATAACGGAATTATAAACCTCACCGTATATTTCAGTGCCCTCACCGATAATGGAACGGCTCACACAACTATCCTCGCCAAAATACTGAGGGGGCAGTGCATCGCTCTTGGTATAAATCTTCCAATACTCTTCATACAGATTGAACTCGGGAACGATATCAATCAATTCCATATTTGCTTCCCAGTAAGAATGCAGAGTTCCTACATCCTTCCAGTATCCGGTAAACTCATATGCATAAAGAGGCGCACCGTTTTCATGGCAATAAGGAATTACATGCTTACCAAAATCCAGTGCAGGCTGTTTAGCCATTGCAACCAGCGCATCACGCAGAGTCTTCCAATTGAAGATATAAATACCCATGGATGCCAGATTACTTCTGGGATTTGCGGGCTTTTCCTCAAACTCTGTAATGCGTCTGTTTTCATCTGCTATCATAATACCGAAACGGCTGGCCTCTTCCATGGGAACGGGCATAACCGCGATGGTACACTCTGCACCTTTGGCCTTATGATAATTCAGCATTTCCTCATAATCCATCTTATAAATATGGTCGCCGGACAGAATCAGAACATATTCGGGGTTAAAGCTTTCCATATACTCCAGGTTCTGATAAATCGCATTTGCCGTACCGGTATACCACTCACTGTTTACACTCTTTTCGTAAGGAGGCAATACAGACACACCACCGATATTACGGTCCAAATCCCAGGGAATACCGATTCCGATATGAGAATTCAGACGCAGGGGCTGGTACTGTGTAAGTACACCTACCGTATCCACTCCTGAATTAATACAATTAGATAGGGGGAAGTCAATAATTCTGTATTTTCCTCCAAACGCTACTGCAGGCTTTGCCACTTTGGAAGTCAATACTCCCAGACGGCTGCCTTGTCCGCCAGCCAACAGCATGGCTATCATTTCTTTCTTTATCATGTCATCACCTCTACCAGCCTTTTATTTTTAAGTACGTCTATTATAACATAGACATATTTGAAAATAAACAATTTTCAACAAATATTTTTGTTTTTTTGCTATAAAATTGTATATTTTTTACTTATTTTTTCCAATTTTCATGCAATTCCACTACATTTGTGTCGGTATTTACGTTTTTTCGGATGCGTGCGTTGTAAATTATATCCAATTCTGTAATGCACCTTATGATGCGTGCCTCATGCCGGACTGCACCTCCTTAGGACCTGCACCGGACGTGAAAATCCGCATATGCATAAGAAGTGTTTATTTTTCCAAAAAATGGTGGTATACTACTAGTATCTTTAAACTCGGAGGATTTCTGTATGTTTACAATAGATATGAAAAACCCCTGCCACATTTATTTCATCGGTATCGGCGGTATCAGCATGAGCGGTCTGGCAGAACTGCTGAAGGATGCAGGCTTTACCGTATCCGGTTCCGACTGGCACGCTTCACCGATTACCAAAGCACTGGAAGCCAAAGGTATTCAGATCAAATACGGCGAGAGCGGAGCTCATGTCACGGATGATATCGACTGTGCGGTTCTCACCAGCGCCGTACATGATGATAATCTGGAATTTATCGCCATACGTGAAAAAGGGATCCCTTACATCTCCCGCGCCCAGCTACTGGGCCAGATTATGAAAAATTACGGCACATCCATTGCGGTCAGCGGCACCCACGGCAAGACATCCACCACCTCTATGATCAGTGAGATTCTGGTAAATGCCAACACCGACCCCACACTGTTTATCGGTGGAATCTTAAGCAGCATCGGCGGTAATGTCCGCATCGGACATTCCGAATATCTTGTAACAGAGGCCTGTGAATATACCAACAGCTTCCTAAGCTTTTTCCCCAGAATCGGTTTGATACTGAATGTGGAAGAGGACCATTTGGATTTCTTCAAGGATTTGGACGACATCCGTCACTCCTTCCGGGAATTCGCGGCACTGATTCCCGAGAACGGATGCCTGATTATTAATAATGACATTCCTGATGTGAATTATATAACTTCCGCATGCAAGGGCAAAGTAATCACCTACACCACCCGATTAAACGATACTACAGCGGATTATTATCCCACCGAAATCAAATATGATGAAATGGCCCATCCCACCTTCCTGCTACACACACCGGGCGGCGAAACTATAAGTTACACCCTGAAGGTACCCGGCCTGCACAATATTTCCAATGCCATTGCAGCCATTGCCCTGGCAGATCATGAGCAGATACCGGTGCGCAACACCAAGGAAGCTTTACTGGGCTTTACCGGAACAGACAGACGCTTCCAATACAAAGGTACACTGGGCGGCATTACCATTGTTGATGATTATGCCCACCATCCCACTGAGATTAAGGCAGCACTGACTGCTGCCAGAAATTTGTCACATAACAGGCTCTGGTGTGTCTTCCAGCCTCATACGTACACCCGTACCAAGGCATTTATGAACGAGTTTGCGGAGGCGCTCTCCCTGGCAGACAAAATCGTCCTGGCAGAAATATACGCTGCAAGAGAAACAGACCATCTGGGCATCAGTTCCGATACCCTGAGAGAGGCTATCGAGCAGCTGGGACATGAAGCATACTATTTCCCCACCTTCGACGAAGTAGAAAATTTCCTTTTGGAAAATTGCACAACCGGTGACCTGTTGATAACTATGGGTGCCGGAGATGTGGTAAAAATCGGCGAAAACCTGCTCGGAATATAATTGTCCACATTATCCACAGTGCGAAAACGTATTTAATACCTTTTCGCCTGTGGATATTTTTATATTTAATGTGGATATTGTCGAAGTCTGTATTACTGATAAAATGTCACATTTTTCCTTTAGTTTACTTTGTTATCCACATCATCCACATTATCCACATTCTCCCTCAAAAGCCCATGTTTACTGGAGATTCGCGATTTTGCCTATTTCTTTTTCATTTTCACTATGCTATACTTCATTTTGCTCGGTAAGGCTTTACTTTCCGGGTAAGGGGACGTTTATGACCCGTCTCTTATTATTTAGCGAAGACTTTCTAATTTCACATCCCGACTTCGGACAACACTCCGCTTTGTGCATCCTATGATCTGCACGAGGCTTCTGTTCGTGACGCCTGACTCGGTATTGTTTAGAGTGCCTTCTGGGAAGGATATCAGCATGACACGCATTAACTTATACAATCACAACTCCATAGATACCACATCCGTATCCAACCTTTTCATTGACATTTATATGAACGAGGCTAACGATGCACAGTTAAAGGTATATTTATACCTTTTACGCATGTTAAGAGCCGGTCTGCCCACTTCTGTTGCAGACATCGCAGACAAGTTTAATCATACGGAAAAGGATGTAATGCGTGCATTAAAATACTGGGAAGAGAAACAGCTCCTGGACCTTGATTTTGACTGCTATCAGAATCTTGTGGGTATACATATCCGCGAGTTGACCATGGCGCAGCAGGTTCCCGGCAGTTTAAAGCTGACCTCAGGCCCCTCCTCCGTTGTGACCACGGTTTATCCCACTGTTTCCATGCAGGCAGCGCCTACTATTCCTTTATCATCCGGCAGTATACCGGGCAATCATGTACCTGCGGAAAGCGCATCGGTTCTTCCGATTACACCTGTAGAAACTGCACCTGTATACAGCAAGCCTTCCTATACCAATGAACAGCTGAAGGCATTCAAAGCCCAGGAAGAGACTGCACAGTTACTTTTTGTGGTGGAGTCCTACATGAAGAAAACACTGACTCCCTCCGATATTAAGTCCATTCTCTTTTACAAGGATGAATTACAATTTTCAGATGATTTAATTGACCATTTGATTCAGTATTGTGTGGACCGTGACAAAAAGGATTTTAAATATATTGATAAAGTAGCTATCAGTTGGAAGGAAAATAATATTACCACACCCAAACAGGCTGAGAAATATGCTTCCAAATATGACAAAAACGTATATGCCATCATGAATCAACTGGGTAAAAACACTTCTCCTACAGGCCGCGAGATGGAGTATATCACCCGTTGGACCAAGGATTACGGCTTCCCTATTGAAATCATTTTTGAAGCCTGCGACCGCACTGTAATGGCCACGGACAAGCATCGCTTTGAATATGCGGAGAAAATTTTAAGCAGCTGGAAGTCCGCCAATGTACATAAAAAGGAAGACATCCTTCAGATTGACCAGCTTTATCAGAAACGTAGAAGCACAGGCAAAACAAGCTCTTCCAATACACCTGTTGCAGCTACCAATAACCGCTTTAACCAATTCCGTCAGAACGAATATGATTTCGCCCTTCTGGAAGAGGAACTTTTGAGCAACTAATCACGGATCTATTCCAGCAGATATGAGGACACCGTAGTGGCACTGAATAATTTACAATACGAAAACATCATACGAGAATATAGAGATATACAGAACCGTAATCGATACGAAATGAATCGTCGTCTTCAGGAGGTATATGCGAAAGTTCCCGGCTACGAGGCTCTGGACATGTCCACCGGTTCTGTTTCTTCTGCTTTTGCAGAGGATATCATTGCCGGCACACCGGACGCACTTACCCGATTGCATGATGCCATGGCAGCACACAGACAGAAGAAATTAACTCTCTTAACTGCAGCAGGATATCCCGAGAACTACTTGGAACCTATATATGACTGTCCTGACTGCAAGGATGCCGGTTATAT
This sequence comes from Acetatifactor sp., assembly GCA_045597105.1. Classification (GTDB taxonomy): domain Bacteria; phylum Bacillota; class Clostridia; order Lachnospirales; family Lachnospiraceae; genus Acetatifactor. The sequence goes on along the minus strand of JAZODQ010000072.1, from coordinate 3,080 downwards.
CCCCTCCACTGATGGACCTTCCCGCAAATGCGCATGTTTCCGTCGTCGGGAATTAGCTGTTTTATACGAACAATCAAATATTCAAAATATAATTGCAACAGAGAATTTCTCAACCCTTTCTTACGAATACTATCAGGGTACTGACCTGGAGCGTTTCCGCCGGGCAGTAGAAATCTGTCAAAATTTTGTACAAAACTTCAAACAAGACTACCACAATCTGTTTTTTTATGGTACAGTAGGTACTGGCAAAAGCTTCCTATCCGGTTGCGTTGCCGCAGAACTGTTACAATCAGGACATTCTGTCATATATTTCAGCGCTGTCGGTCTGTTTGATACGCTTGCTCGTTTTACATTTGACAACAAAAACAAAACAGAGCTTTACAATTTATGTCAGGACATATACAATTGTGACTTGGTGATTATAGATGATTTGGGTACAGAAGTGACAAATAATTTTGTAACTTCCCAGTTGTTCTCTTTATTAAACGAACGACATCTGCGCCACAAGGCAACCGTCATCTCCACCAATCTGGGACTGGAGGAACTCCGCGACCGCTATTCTGACCGCGTCTTTTCCCGAATCACCAGCAATTATCAGCTCTGTAAGCTGACCGGTCCTGATGTAAGAATGTTAAAGAAGAGAAAATTTAACGGAACAAGCGCATAGAAAGTGAGGATTCATTCATGGGCAATCGCGAGGAAAAGCGAAATTTAGAGACAATCCCCGTAGGTTCATTGGGCATCATTCCTTTGGAAGGATGTAAAAATTTAGGAGAAAAAGTAAACCGCTATCTGGTTAAATGGCGTGCAGAACGCGAAAGTGAACACAAAGGTTCCCTGGCATTTAACGGTTATCAGCGTGACTCCTACGTGTTGAATACCAAGGTTCCCCGTTTTGGCTCAGGTGAGGCTAAGGGTATGATTTTACAGTCTACCCGTGGTTATGACTTATATCTCTTGGTTGACGTTTGTAATCATTCACTCACTTATTCATTGTGTGGCAAAGAGAACCATATGTCTCCTGATGACCATTATCAGGATTTAAAGAGAATTATTGCTGCTGTGGGCGGTAAAGCACGTCGTATCACTGTTATTATGCCTTTCTTATACGAAAGCCGCCAGCATAAGAGAAGCTCCAGAGAGTCTCTGGATTGTGCACTCGCACTGCAGGAGCTTGTAGGCATGGGTGTGGATAATATCATTACCTTTGATGCCCATGATCCCCGCGTACAGAATGCGATTCCACTGCACGGTTTTGAAACCGTACAGCCCGCATACCAGTTCATTAAGGGACTGTTGCAGAATCAGAAGGATCTGACTATCGACAATGACCATATGATGGTTATTTCCCCCGATGAAGGCGGTATGAAACGTGCAATTTATATTGCTAACGTACTTGGTCTGGATATGGGTATGTTTTATAAGCGCCGCGACTATACGCAGATTGTAAACGGTCGTAATCCCATCGTTGCTCATGAATTCCTGGGCACCGATGTAGAAGGTAAGGATATGATTATCATTGATGATATGATTTCTTCCGGTGAAAGCGTACTGGAGGTTGCTGCCGCACTGAAAAAGCGTAAGGCTAACCGTATCTATGTATTCGCAACCTTCGGCCTGTTCACAGGCGGACTTGAGAAATTTGATTCTGCGTACGAAAAAGGCATTATTACCAGAGTACTGACTACTAATCTGATTTACCAGACCCCTTCTTTATTACAGCGTGAATGGTACATCGACTGCGATTTGAGCAAATACATTGCATATATCATTGATACCTTAAATCATGACAGTTCCATCAGCGATTTACTGAATCCCAGCGAAAGAATTCAGGCCATCGTTGAAAAATACAAAAATGGAGAACTTTAAAACCAGGCAGCTGGTCCTCACAGGATTGGCTGCTGCTTTTATATGTATTACAGGACCTATGACCATATTGCTTCCCTTAAGCCCGGTACCAATTTCGCTATGTACCCTGAGTATTTATTTATTCAGCTATCTGCTGGGAAGTAAGCATGCTACCATCAGTGTCCTGGTATATCTGCTAATCGGTTTCTTTGGTTTGCCGGTTTTTGCCGGTTTTACCTCAGGCCCCGGTCACTTACTGGGACCTACCGGCGGCTATTTAATCGGTTATATACTGATAGCACTTATTTGCGGACACTTCCGTAGCAAATCCGGACTCCAACTGGCATTGGGATGTGTACTGGGTACACTATCCTGTTATGCACTGGGCACACTGTGGCTTGCCCTGCAAAATAATTTATCCCTGACCATTGCCTGCTCAGTGGGCATTTGGCCCTTTCTGCCCGGAGATATAATCAAAATATTATGTATTGTCCTAATCGGACCCACCATACAAAGAAGGCTGCGCAGCTGATTCATTCAGCACTGCGTCAGCCTTTTTTCTTGACATTTTAGCTTTTCATAGTATACTTATCTTGCCGGTCAGTTCGAAACCATCCTGACCTAACCGCTTTGTTGCGGCGAAAAAACAAAACTAAGGAGACTAATTTCATGAAAAAAACATCTTATCTCACTCAAGCAGCCATTATCGCTGCTCTTTATGTTGTGCTTACGTTTTTAGCCAATGCACTGGGACTGGCCAATTATGCCATCCAGGTACGCTTCTCCGAAGCACTGACCATTCTACCCTATTTTACCCCAGCCGCCATGCCGGGCCTTTTTGTAGGTTGTCTGCTCAGCAATATCCTCACCGGCTGTATGCCTCTGGATATACTTTTCGGTAGCCTTGCTACACTTCTGGGCGCATTAGGTACCTACGCTTTACGTCAGCACAAATGGCTTTGCCCACTACCACCTATCATTGCCAATACACTTATCATTCCCTTTGTACTGGCTTATGTCTACTGTTTCGAAGGTGCTCTGCCTTATTTTGCACTCACTGTAGGTATCGGAGAGATTCTTTCCTGCGGTTTGCTGGGTATGATACTGCTTCATATTTTACAAAAATATAGAAAGTTCATATTTTAAAACAAAAACAGCCCCTGCATTGCAAGCAATGAAGTCACCTTTGCAATCCCTCATGATTTGCGTCTTTTCCAGTAAGTACATCTGCC
>JAZODQ010000071.1:0-21481 GCA_045597105.1 Acetatifactor sp. | reverse complement strand
ATCAACTCAACTGCCAGAGACAGTCTCAATGGTGCTTGCCCATTTGATTTAGCAGAATTACTTTTAGACAAAAAAATACCGCTTTTAACAGGACAGTTTAAAGTCTCCCCAGACGATGTCATGCTAAAACCGGTACTCATTAAGCATCGTGACAAGTAATCACGATTAGATTATAAAGAGCAGATAGATAACCACCAAAATCAAAATTTTATACTCTAAGACAGGTGGAATTTATCTTTTCTCAAACTGCTCCAGCTGTCTGTTTGCTATGCAAACAAACAGACTTTACAAAACGGATTATAGCACTTTTCAGGGTACTTTTGTATAGGGTATCTTCAAAAAAGTTGCTCAAAATCGAAAATACAAGGTCAAATCAATTTGAACTGGAATTTAGTTTTTCATTTGACCGACCAGCCTTTTCACCGGAAGTATTTCTGACCACTAAACGGAATAATACACCTTACCATCCTCCAATATCCGTGCCTTGCCGTCAACAACCTCAACAATTGCTACACCACAATTCTTATACACTCCCTTACCCCAGAAATCTGCTAAAGCACAGTGGGTGATGTTGGCAAGCAATGCTTTGAGTGCGCAGCCATGGGTGGATATGAGGATTGTCTTATCCTCATACTCCGGATTATTTATCAACTCCTTCAGAAATGCCCCTGTGCGCCCGATAACCGCCTCAAAAGGCTCTCCGGAGGGTGCCGGCTTATATTTCTCAGGCGCTGTGAAAAAGAAGCCAAAATCAGGGTCCGGAATATTGTAATGCTCTCCTGCATAACAATGTCCTTCGTACTCACCAAAACTGATTTCCTGAATTCTTTCTTCCGCAATAACCGGTATGTCCCGCTCTCCCTTTAGGATTTCTGCTGTCTCCACAGCCCGCGAAAGGGGTGATGTAAACACCATATCGAAATCCACCTCTGCAAGAGCCCGGGATGTTATCCGGGCCAGCTCTCTGCCGTATTCATTCAGAAAGGTGTCACTACGCCCCTGCAGCAATTTCGCCTTATTCTTGTCCGTTTCTCCATGACGTATCATATATAGTATCATCTGTCGTTATCTCCTTCAGTAATGTCATATCTATCGTAGCCTTTCAAGCTTATGAATCCCAAAGGTCTGACAGCATATCCTGCACATCCTGTATATCCCAATTTTTCCGCTTCCTATCCATGACTTTTATGATTTCCCCCTTATTCACATAACATTCCACAACTATATACTCAAACTCATCGCCTCTTGTCAGCTGTTTTTTTGCATCAACCTGTATTCTTAATGATATTTTTTCTCCATGGAGCAGACCTGTCAAATGTAACCCACTTCTATTCTTCTCAACAACGGCATCTCTTATTTCGACTGTCTGGGGACCGATCTTGATATCCTGATAGGCCCACCAACCTCCTACTGCCACTAAAATCGCAACTAACGCCAGTGTTAAATACGAAATGATATATTTATGTTTTAAGACAATCAATACAACCGCCAACAAAAGAAGTATAACACAGACACTCCAGTTCCAAACAACATCAATCATAAGATAGGAATCCACATCCGGATACAACTCCATAAAAACATATGCAATCCCTAATGGTATCACCAAAACCAACATTATCGCCACAAATACAAAAAGTAAGATCAATAAAAATAGTTTTATTCCAAAAAACTTATGCTTTTTTGTCACTTCACTTCCTCCTCATACATTGAAACTGTTCTCTTCCATTCTTTTACAGTTTACCTTTCCTATCCTCTCCTGTCAATCAATTCCCTGTATTCCCAAACCGCTTGGGTTCACTGCCTCCCCCCAAAAAATTAAGGAGCCAATCCGAAGATTCGCTCCTTAAAAAATATTAGGCAATATACTATTTAAACTTCTTCACCATGGTAGTTTCTGCATTCAGGTCACCGGCAATCTTACGATTGATTTCCATACCGTGTGCAATCTTATGCATATCCTTCACCATCATGTCGGTACTGTCAGCTGCATCGGTGATACCGGTTACACTGTTTTCAATAGCAGTTATAATCATGGTTATCGCCTGTGTAATTGCTGTCAGTGTACCATCCAGACTATTTGCACGCATATTGAACTCCTGCATAACAGCTTCTACATGTACTGCGTCACCCTTGTAGTGCTCACCTGCATCTACAAAGCTTTCGAACTGCGGCAAAATAGTTTCTGTCATGTAATCCAACATCCACTGTGCACTCTCTGCCAAATTCAGTACTGCATCCGTAACAACGGTGTTGACAGTCTGAATACGGTTCGCTGCATCCTCACTGGAGTTCGCCAGGTCACCAATCTGTCCCGCTACTACTGCAAAGCCCTTTCCTGCCTCACCTGCTCTCGCTGCTTCAATGGAAGCATTCAAAGCCAACAGATTCGTCTTATTTGCAATATTCAAAATCTCTTCGGTCAGTAAGTTAACTTCTTTGATACTATTACTGTTTTCAATGGCGGTGCCCAGACCTGCCAGTACTTCTGCAACCTTCTTGCTAACTACATCTCTGGTCTCTCTTGCATGCTTCTCCATCCGGAAAGCACGTTCCTTCATCTCTGTAGAGTAGGTATTCATTGCACCGGAATCACTAGAGATTTGTGCCACATCCGCACTAATGTACTGTGACTTATCCTGAATTCTGGCTGCGTTCTCTTCTACCTCATGCAATGCTTCGGACAGACGACGTGTCAGATTGGAAAGGTCGCTTGCATTAATGTCGGTTTCCTTAACAGTATCAGCCACTTCTCCTGCCACCTTATCCAGCTTCAGGGAACTGATTCGGAGTATACTGCTCATACTCTGCAACTTGTCCAAAAACAGGTTTGCACTCTCTGCTACAACACCGATTTCATCATCATGTACCTTGGTTACTCTCTTGGTAAGATCCGCAGTACCCTTATCCATGGCATCTGCAATCTCAGCCAGTTCCTTCTTATTCTTCTGCAAGGGATGAAGCACTTTGGTAATCAATATAATGAATGTCACTAAGAATAATACAATCGCCAATACCATCAGCACTCTGCTCTGATTTGCCACAGCCGCATATTGCTTGGATATATCCGTCTGCTGAGCGGGTACCTTAGATTGAATCTGTGCTTCTATACTTTCAACTGCTTCCAAAATCGCCGCTACACTTGTATTTAACTCATCCTTGGTTACCTTATATGCCGTACTGTCTTCGCGAGCTGCACTTGCACCTAAGATGCGTACTACAGCATTGCTCATAGCATCGTAATTACTCAGCATGGCATCATATGCCGCACTATTATCTGCATCCACATAACTCTTGTATGCTGCCAACGTATCAGCCAAAGCCTGCTTCTGCTTCTGCACAGCAATTGCAATTTCTGCCATATCACTATAGCTTACCGCTGCCATATGGGAGGTTGCAAGTTGCTGGTACTGCAAAGTATCTTCTTTGATTCCGGACAGAGCACTCAGCTCGGGCATATCATCCACGATAACACCGGTTGCTGCACTGTCCATATTTTTAACCTTGCCAACAGAACTTACACTTGCATATATGGCTACCAATCCAAGCAAAAGCACCGGTACTAACACCATTACAGGTACGCTTTTAAGGCACTTCATCACCTTTTCCCTGCGTGCCTGACTCTTACGTTCCTTTTCTCTGCGTTTTGCACGCTTAGCTTTCTTCTCCTGTGCCAATTCCTCGGGAGTCTTTTTTGCTTTCTTTATTTTCTTTTCTTTTACAGGCTTTTCCTTTACAGGCTTTTCTTTCTTTGCCTTCCTTACTTTCTTACCCTTCTTTGCAGACTGCTCTCCCTGCACCTCAAGAGAAACTGTGGGATCCAAAGCTACCTGCTCTACATTCTTTTGTGCCTTAATACTATTCTTCTTGAACATCAGCATCCACTCCTTCTTCCGTAGTTTCTACTTGTGTCGTACCCTTCGATGCTGCAATTGCAGCCAGATATTCCTCCAGGGTTTCATATTCTTCAGGATATTCCACCTCAGGATATTCCACCGGTACCGGAGTAAATGCACCACCGGATTCTATAGCTTCCTTCAGGGCATCCAAATTATCCTGCAAGTCAACCGTAAGCGCTTTAGCTGCATATATTTCTTTTCCGTCCGCATCCGTCACCTGATCGGTCTCCATGAACTTATTTTCAAAGAGCCACATTGCAAAACCGGTCAAAGCTTCCTCATAACCGGCAACCGTTTGGAAACGATAACTGTATTTTTCCTGAGCATTTACTGCTGAAATAATAGGATCTGCTTTTGCCTCTGTACTATTTGCAACCGTACTGTTTGTAGGTCGGTCACTGTTTTTCTTTAATCGTATCTGCTGATTCTCTTCATTTATAAGATAAGATGCCAACTTGTGTGCCCAGTCCACATCCTCAGAATATGCATTTACACCAACCATTCGGTATTCAATGGGTGAACTCATATCCAGCTGACGTCCCGGCAAGGTATAAATTGGCACTCTGGTAATACCACAATTATCGCCCCAAATTGCCTTTACGTCATCCACAATATCCTGACCGGCAATAAATACCACGACCTCTCCTGCTTCTGCTGCTGTGAGAATCTCTTCAAGAGGCATAGCTGCAAAATTATCACTATATGCAATGTCTACCATACCCAGCGAAACTTCACCACCATGATTTACACCGCTTATCTCGTTCAGATTGGTTTCATTACCTCTTCCGTCTTCTCTCTCTCTCAGATATAAATCTGCAGCCCCCAAAAAAGCATATACCATTTTAGGATCAGTCCAATCCATTGCAAACAGCTTCTCTTCCTGCTCTACTTTATATATGATACTGTCCGCCCCTAACGCCTCAGCAGCAGATATATATTCTTTATTAAAGTATGTAACATAAGCACCTGTTGTTGCCATGGGATATGCGTATAATGTACTGTTAAAGCTGGCCGCTTCAAAAGAATAGGTTGTACTTACACGCTCAACAGCATCCGGATTCTGTACCGGATCAAGTGCACCTGCTGCCACAAGCTCTTTCAGATACTCATCTCTGAATACAAACACATCTGCTGCCGCAGTCATATCCTCAAGCACTGCCCCGGATGCGTCTGTCTCTTCCATCTTTGCAACCGTAATATCAAACTGTGCCTGACCTTCGTACTCTTTCTTGAAACCGGCAATCATTTCTTTCAATTGCGCCTGGTCATCCGCACTGCCCCATACTGTCAGCTTCGCGATTCCATCATCCTGTTCTTCTATTTTTTGTTCTGCATCACCGGACACCTGCTGCTGATTCGTATCTGCACAAGCGGTCAAACCAAGCATCATAGCAAATGTCAAGCCGAGTGCCAAAGCTTTTCTTTTCATGACAAAAGCCTCCTTTACATCGTGTTACCACTATTATACTAGATAATTCGCGTAAAGTCATGCAAAATTTTGCCTTTTTGTCATTTTTCTTTGCTTTTTTCAGAATTTTTTGTGCTATTTTCACTAAGGACAAAGGTACAAAGGATTTGCATCAACCGATTAATATCAATTGGCTTTGCCAAATGCTCATCCATACCGCATGCAAGTGCCCTGCGACGGTCTTCATCAAAGGCATTGGCAGTCATGGCAATAATGGGAATCCGTGCCAACTGCTCATTTTCCAGCATACGAATCATCTTGGTTGCCTTATAGCCGTCCACATAGGGCATCTGGATGTCCATAAGCACCAAATCATAATCGCCCACCTTGGATTGCCTGATCTTTTCTACTGCCACAGCCCCGTCCACTGCTTCCTCTACCACAAAGCCTGCTTCAGCCAGAATCTCGCAGGCTATTTCACGATTTAAATCGTTATCCTCTACCAACAGTACTCTCTTACCTGTAAAATCCAGTTCCTCCTTTGCAGAAGCTGTTTCTACCGAATAAGGACAAAGCTGCTTACGATGACTGAGAACCACCCGTATCTCCGTTCCTTCTCCAAGCGTACTCTTCACCTCAATGGTGCCTCCCAGCATGTCTAATATACCCTTGGTAATAGCCATACCCAGTCCGGTGCCCTGCACGCCACTGACGGTAGTCGTACTGGCACGCTCAAAGGGTTCAAATATATGCTTCAAAAACTCCTCACTCATACCGATACCGGTATCTTTCACTATAATCTCATAGGTGGCAAAATCACTTCTTTCATCCGGCAACTGCTTCACACCATAATGTACGCTGCCGCCGGGTTTAGTATACTTCATAGCATTTCCCAACAGGTTCAATGTAACCTGACTACAACGCAGCTTATCACGAAATACAAATCTGTCCTTTACATCAAAGTCGGTAGTAAACTCCAACCCCTTGCGCTCCATATCATTACGGAGTATGGAAATAATCTGATTAATATTCTCCAGCAGATCCACCGGTTCCTCTTCAATAATTACCTTGCCGCTCTCAATACGGGACATATCCAGCACATCATTAATCAGCTCCAGCAAATGCTCACCGGAGGACGCCACCTTGTCCAGACAATCCAATACCTTTTCTCTATCATCCACATGTTTCTTTGCCATGGACGCAAAACCAAGTATTGCATTCATAGGTGTACGGATATCATGAGACATGTTAAATAGAAAGCTGCTTTTTGAACGGCTGGCTTCCTCTGCACGAACCAATGCATCCTCCAACTGTTTCTGCTTTTCCAGCTCCTCCTGATGCTCTTTTTCAATACTCCTATAGGCAAGAATCACTTTTGATATCCTGCCTTCATCACCTACCCGTATAGCTTTCTGCTGGTGTAGTTCCACACTATTCATATGTATGGTTCTGTAATTTAAAAAAACAGTCTTTTCTGTTTCCAGTTTTTCCTTTATATATGCAACAGTATTGGTTTCACGAAGCTTTTCTCTGTCTGCCGGATGTACTGCTTCCATAATATAACGTTCCATACAGCCTTCAAAAGCACACTTTCGCATATCCATCCCAAAACGTGCTTCTATATCCTCTGCAACACGATATGGGTAAATCGTATTTTTATCCAGATCCACATAAAAAATGGACTCATAATCCTCGCTTAAACCACTGATTACCTCCAGCTTACGAGCCTCCTCCAGTGCTCCTTCCAAGCGCTCTGTGTAATCCTTGGTCATAATGAGTGCCATAATATCATCACTTTGGTCCGCCCGTTCCATCAGCACAATCTGGTGCGCAAATCTGCGACGTCCAAAAACATCCTGAGTCCAGTATTCCATTACGACTTCCCGCTGGCCTCTTTTATATTTTTCCGTCAACTGATTATAGCTAAAGAAATATTTAAACGCCTCCCGATATTCCGGCTCCACAAACTGAGACCAATAAGTAATATACTCCCCGTACCTGCCTGGTCCTTCATAACCTGCTGCCTTCAGTAATTGTTCTTCCGAACCGTCAGGCATCAACATGGAGCTGTCCAGTATTTCATTTTGAGTCAGATTGACCTCCATCACGGCCACCGCATCACTCATCAATGCCTGCCTATACTGCGCACCGCGTGCTTGAGCCTGCTCCATTTTTTTCTGCAACCGCATCATCTCTGATATATCGGTACACAAACCGATAAATACTCTCTCTCCGTTCTCGTTGGTAAATATCTTGCCCTTTTCCACAATCCAAAAGCTGCTACCGTCCTTACGAATCGCACGGAAACTATTTTCAAAGCTATCGCCTTCTTTATAATCAGATTTGAAGCTTCCCAACAACTGAGCCAAGTCATCCGGATGCACCACATTCATAAGAAATCCACCAGTGCAGTCACAGAAATCCTCATAACTGTCATATCCCAACATGGCTATCGCTTTTGCGTTGGCATAATATAACGGAAATCCCTTATTTGCATAGCCACAAACGATACCTGTATGTATATTTTCTTCCATGAGAGTCTGGGCCACCTCCCGGCCTCGGTCTCCCATTTCCCTTACATATTGCTTTACCCTTGTCTTATCCTGATCATTCTGCATTACAGCTCACCTTACCTCTTATCTCTACCATAACACTGGTGTAAGTTTCCACTTACAAAAACAGGGCGCTGGAGGCGCCCTATTCTGTTCTTAAGAATAAACAAACTCATTTTCTACAGCCTCAAAGAAATAGGGCTGTACCATACTGAAACATTCAAGTACACCGGGCGAAAACGCTCCACACTCACCGGCCAATATCATCGCCGCAGCCGTATTGGTAGGATATGCATCCTTATAGACTCTCTTGCTCACCAAATCATCAAAGGCGTCACACAAGCCCACAATTTCAGCCCAGACCGGAATATTATCCCCTCTCAGATGCTCCGGATAGCCCATGCCGTCATATCTTTCGTGATGATGTCTTACAATGTCATAACAGTAATGGTAAAAATCATCATCCTGCCCCTTAAAGTTCTCCAGAATCTCGCACCCGAGAATAGTATGTCTCTGGAACTTCTCCGTCTCTTCTTTTGTCCATTCACCATGTTTAAACAAAATAGAATCCGGAATTGCCACTTTTCCGATGTCATGTAATGCTGATGCTGCCACAATATCATTGACTGCATCCTGCCCCAAACCACATTCAGGATACATCCTCACATAGTTTTCCATCATTTTCTTAACAAAATAGCGTACTCGTTTAATATGTACACTGGTCTCCAGACCACGAAACTCTACTACGGACCCTAATGCGTTTATCAAAAATTCATGGGTCTTATGCAATTTTTCCTGACTTGCAAGCATCTGCGCCTGACTCTCTCTGAGTTCTTCTGTTCGTATCTCCAGTTGTTCCTCAATATTTCTGCGATTCTCAAACAATTGGATAATATTCATTGTTCTGCGCATAACCACCCGTTGAGAAAAGGGTTTGTAAATCACATCACTGGTCCCCAGTTCGTAAGCTCTCTCTTCAAACTCAGGCGTCGCTTCACCGGTTATCATAATAACAGGGATGCGTTCCATGTACCCTTGTGCATTCATAAACTCCAACACTTCGATACCATTTCTTCGAGGCATCATAAGGTCCAGGAAAACCACACATATTTCCCCATGATACTGTTTCAGCAATGTAATGGCTATCTCACCATCTTCCGCCATCAATATTTCATATTGTTCTTGAAATATATCTTTCAATATCTCTCGATTGATTTCTGCATCATCAACGATTAAAACCTTATTACCATCCATTGTACATCATCCTTTATCATTATTCCCTGTATTATCTATGCCCTGTCTAAAGAAATAATCTGTTCATTGCTTTTTTTATCGCCTACAGCCCTTGAGGATCTCCTGCTCTTTTTACGTAGTGCCTGTGTGTCCTCTTCATCCTGTCCCAGTTCATATACTGACAACAGTTCTTCCATCCTTATTACCAGGTTGGATAATTCTTCACCGGCTGCAGCACATTCCTCACTGGTCGCAGAATTGGTCTGTACTACCTCTGCCACCTGCCCGATTGCCTGATTAATCTGCGCCACTGCAGTAGCCTGATAATTGGATGCATCAGCAATACTGTTCACCAATGTCCCATTCTTCTTTACAGCTTCTGTCACTTCTTCAAGAGACTTATAAGTTGCATTGGCAATATCAGAACCCGCATGAATTTTAGTGATGGAGTCCTCTATCAGTTCTGCGGTTTCGCTGGCTGCCTGAGCGCTCTTTGCCGCCAGATTCCGGACTTCTTCCGCAACTACTGCAAAACCTTTTCCGGCCTCTCCTGCTCTTGCCGCCTCAACGGCTGCATTTAATGCCAGAATATTGGTCTGGAATGCAATGTCATCAATTACTTTGATAATCTTGGAAATACTTTCTGCCGCCTTATTAATATCCTGCATAGCTTCCAGCATCTCAGCCATCTGCCTATTACCTGCCTTCACATCTGCAATCGCTCTGCTTACGATATCAGCTGCTTCGTTGGCCTGGCTTGCATTCAATCTGGTCTTATCAGCCACTTCCGTAATGGCCGCTGTGATTTCCTCAATCGCACTGGCCTGTTCCGTCGAACCCTGCGCCAAAGCTTCACTGGCACCTGCCACCTGTTTTGCTCCAATCATTACCTGGGAAGTTGCGCCCTGTATATTCCCCAATGTATAGCGGTTCTTCTCTGCCATAATTTTCAGGGAGTTTCCAATCAAATCCTCTTTCGATCTGGGAGACACGGTTACGCTCATATTACCCTCAGCCATTTCCTGCAGAATCAGCGCCTGTTCCTTTGTACTGTCTATCATCTTCTGATACTCATCCATCAGATTGCCAAATTCATCCTGTGCATTTTTCTTCAATTGGATATCCACCTTACCCAATGCCATCTCTTTGGTAGCATTGGTAAGTTCTTTTAACGAATATCGAAGTCTTCTTCCGATTATAAATGCCGCAACACCTACAATAGCAAATACCACATACACTTCAATAAACAATACGGAACGGAATCTTTTCAAATAGATTTCCGGATCCGGTGCCGCCAACATGTCATATGAGGCTTTATAAGCCAAAATTGCCAACATAATAATCAGTACTTCAATCAACAAAAAACTTGCTACTACTATGGTATGAAATTTTACTTTTTTCATAACGCCTACTCTCCTTTTTCCTTAGAATCATCACTATCCGCTTTTTCCGTATCTTCTTCCTCTTCCTCAAGCTGATTGAGCACCGCTAAATCCTCATCATTAAGCAGCTTGTCAGGATCCAGCAACAGTTTCACGGAACCTCCCACCTTACCAATGGCATACACATATTTATTCTCGGATTTATCCGCCTTACCAAAGGAGGGGGACGGAATAATGTTTTCATCCACCAGCTCCACAACTTCTGCTATTTTTTCCACAATCAGACCAACCACAGAGCTGTTGTAGTTTACAATAATAATACAGGTTCTGTCCGTGTATTCTATTTCAGGTTGTTTAAAACGCAGCCGCACATCAATAACGGGTATAATCTTTCCACGCAAATTGATTAAGCCTTTCAGGAACTCCACACTTTCCGGTATGGCTGTAATCTCCTGATACACAATTATTTCGTTTACATATTCAATCTTAATGGCAAAATACTCATTACCTGATTTAAAGGTTACATATTTCCCTGCATGGGATTCCTGCACCGGTTCTGCAGTTTCCTGCATTTCCTGCATTTCCTGTTCCGGAATCATATCCTTTACTTCTTCCATAAATGTATTCCTTTCTCTAATAATCTTCCCCGCTTTTGAGCGTTATTCAACCAGACCCGCGGGATCCAGAATCAGTGCAATACTACCGTCGCCTAACTGAGTACAACCGGATAAACCCTTCACCTTCTTTACATAGGACGGAATGGGTTTTACGACGATTTCCTGCTTCCCGATTAATTTATCCACAAACAGGCACACCTTTCGGTCTTCTATCTCCAAAATAAGCAGCATGCCATATTCATAATCCCGCCGGTAGTTTTCCAGGTGATACCATTCACCTAGACTCATCACAGGGTAGCATTCACCACGAATCATTACATATTCTTCACCGCCTGGTTCTTCGTGCATCTCTGCCTCCCGGACACTGATAAATTCCTTAATGATACCTGTCTGAATGACAAAGGTAGAATTGCCGCAGCTCATTACAATACCATCGATAATGGCCAATGTCAGCGGTATTTTCAGCGTCATGCAACTACCCTGTCCGGGTTCGCTGTCTATCTCCAAAGTGCCGCCGATGGACTGTATATTTTGCACAACTACGTCCATACCTACACCGCGTCCGGAGTATTCTGTCACCTTCTCATTGGTAGAAAATCCCGGAAGTGTAATGAACTGATATACTTCCTTGTCCGAATAAGCATTGTCCGGTTTCGCGTAGTCCAAAAGCCCCTGCTTTCTTGCCTTGGCAATTATTTTCGCTCTATCCAGGCCGCCTCCGTTATCCTGTACACTGATCCATACCTTGCCGGCCTCTGTACGGGCGCTCAGAGTTACCTTTCCACGTTCTTTCTTACCCTTTGCCTCACGTTCCTCAGGCATCTCTATACCATGATCCACAGCATTACGCACCAAATGCATCAGCGGGTCGGATATATGCTCGATAATGTTCTTATCCACCTCGGTGGTATCTCCAAGCATCTCAAACTCAATATCCTTACCCAACTTTCTTGATACATCAAATACGATTCTGTTCATTTTTTGGAATGTATTGGTTAATGGCACCATTCGCATAGCCATGATAACATTCTGCAAATCCGTGGAAATCTTAGTCATCTGCTGGGCTGCCTTATTGAAATTATCCAGCCGAAGCCCCGGCACCTTCAAATCCGGATTCTGCAAAACAACAGATTCGGAAATTACCAATTCACCGATTAATTCCATCAACAAATCCATCTTGGCAATATCCACACTTATGTAAGATGCTTTATCTGCCTTTTTCGACTTATCCTTTGCCAGTTTTTTACCTTTGCCGGGTTCCTTGGGTTGAATAACGAAGTCACCAGGAGCCATTTCTGCTTTTTCCGTTTCGGAGCCGCTATTTTTAGCAATAATTTCTTCTACACTGGATTCCAGGTCGATACTGACATTCGTACCGAAACCGTCAAAACCAAGCTGATATTCCGCAGCATTACATTCATTTACATCTACAGCCTTAATATCATAGCCGATACCAATCAGTTTTCTGATCTCTTCTTCACTGCTTTGCGTCTGAAGGAGCATTCTGAAACCTTCATTCATGATTTTGGCACAGCTGCTCTCGTCTGAAATGATATCCTCGGGATAATGCAAAAGATCCTCTGCAATCTCCTTCAGAGAATACACCGCCTTATAAGCATGCATATTAACCATTTCCGTATTCGGCGCAAAAGTAATGTATATTCTGTAAAAATGACTGGCACTTGTGGCCATGGGCGCAATATAAAACTGTGTAGGCGCCTCATATACATTTTCTTTAATCTCTTCCTGTTTGTCCTTCAGTCCGCCCTTAATGACTTCCAGGAATTCATCCAGGCTGGCAATCAACTCGCCCGCCTCACCGTCTGCCGCTTCACCGTTTGACAGTTTTACCATCTCTTCCGTGATAAAATCTGCCACTGCCAACACATGCTCCACCAATTCAATATGTGGTACGTTTTCCGGATGGGACTCCCGCAAATAAAAGAACACATCCTCCAGCTTATGTGAAACAGCCGTAATCTCATCAAACATCATCATGCCTGATGACCCCTTAATAGTATGCATGGCACGAAATATTTCATTGATTGCATCGTCATCAAAGCCTTCCGCATCCCTCTGCTCCAGAACGATATCCTGCAGCTTTTCAAGTAGCTGGGAATTCTCAAACAGATACATATCAAGCATACCTTCTGTATTAAACCCTTCGGCCAAGTACTCCGACCTCCTTCCGTTATCCGCCGGCAACACTTATCTGCCGGCATAACCCTGTATTAAATCAAACCAAGCTTTTTGAGCCCCTGCTCAAATCTCGCCTGATCAATAGGCTTTCCCGAATAAATCGTACATCCTAAATCAAATGCCATTTTTACATTCTTTTCTTCGTTTAACGCAGTGGCCATTATAACCTTGACTGCATCGTTTCCTGTAATATTACGCTCTTTTTCAATATTACGGATACCCATTAATGCCTGATAACCGTCCATTACCGGCATCATGATATCCAGCACTACCACATCATAGGGTTCCCCCTCTTCCAGCGCCATCATAAAGGCATCCACTGCCTCCATGCCATCCACGGTTACATCACATTCTCCATATTTAGATAAAAAATTCATCATAAACTTTCTGGTTACGAAATCGTCTTCTGCCAATAAAATCCTCATACGCATTTCTCCTTTACGATTGCTATAACAGTGAATATATCTTTTGAGCAATATCCGGCAATTTCTCCTGATACTGCACTGCACCATTATCATAAGCTACCTTGGGCATACCGTACACCACGCAGGTAGACTCATCCTGTCCTATGGTTACTGCTCCGGCTTTTCGCATGGCCAGCAAACCTTCTGCACCGTCAGCCCCCATGCCGGTCAGCAGAATACCTATCCCCTGATTACCCGCAGCATTTGCTACAGACCTGAATAATACATCTACAGAGGGACAATGACCGCTCACCTTAGGACCGTTTCTCACTTCTACCTGATAGCCCATAGGCCCCCTTATCACTTTCATCTGTTTGTCACCGCCCGGTGCCAGAAGCACCTGGCCCGGCAACACTCTGTCACCATCAACGGCTTCCTTTACCCGGACCCTGCATTGCCTGTCCAGACGCTTTGCATACATTTCCGTAAAGCCGGCCGGCATATGTTGTACCATGACCGTCCCGGGAATATCGGCATTTAGCTCTTTCAGGATGGACGCTATCGCCTCCGGTCCTCCTGTGGAAGCCCCTATGGCTATCAATCTTTCCTCTTTTTCTTCGCTAAAATCCGCAGTTGCCTGATACTGCAACAGCCTTCTGATATTACCAACCTGTACTGTAGAAGCAATTTTAATCTTTACAGGCAACTCATTTTTCAGAAAAGTTTCCAGCTGCTGCGGCTTATCTGGCATCGGTTTTGCCACGAAATCCACTGCTCCTGCCTGCAATGCATCAAACACCCTGTCGCTGAGTGCACTGATTACTACCGCAGGTATCGGATACTGCGGTATCAGCTTACGTAGAAACTCTATACCGTCCATCTTCGGCAACTCTATATCCAAAGTCATTACATCCGGTTTATGAGCGATAATCGCATCTCTGGCCTCATAAGGGTCCTTTGCTATAGCCACTACATTTATAGCCGGGTCCTCACTCAGACTCTTTACCATCAATTCGCTGAAAACCAGAGAATCCTCCACAATCAATACTTTTACCTGTCGCAACGTTCTTACCTTCCCGTATCATTATGTTTTAAAATCTCCATCGTCACACCTTATTCACGATACATACCTTAACGAAGCTGACGGGAAATTTTACGGCATACCTGGAAAAGGTGCTCACTGAACTTCACTCCCACATCCTTTTCCAAAATATCCAAAGCTTCCTCCTTGGTATATGCATCTCTGTATTTTCTGGATTCCGTCAATGCACAATATGCACTGATTAGCGCCACAATCTGCGCTGACAAAGGGATTTCATTCCCGGACTTGCCTGCCGGATATCCTGAACCGTCCCAATTCTCATGGTGACTCTGGGCGATTTCTATGGCCATCCTCATGAAATCATTGTAGTCACTGCAGTTCGCTATATCCTGTAGCAGTTCCCCGCCAAATGTGGTATGGGTTTGCATAATCTTCATCTCTTCAGAAGTCAGTACCCCTTCCTTTTGCAATATCTCCATGGGCACCGTTATATTACCCACATCACAAAGGGGTGCTGCCATCTCTATGGTCTCAATATATGTATCCGACACGATTCTCTCAAAATGGTGTGAAAATTGCATGGCCTGTGCCAGCACGCGGCAGTTATGCCCCAGCTTTTCCATATGCTGCTCCGCATAACCGGAATTCTTACGCACCACATTTGCCAGACCGTATAATACACTCTTTTTTTCCAATTCCATCTGTTGCAATTGTTCATTTACAGAAGCATGCAGTTTACGGTTGTGCTCCTTTAGTTCATTGTGAGCCGCATAAAAGCCTAAATGCATGGTCACTCTGGCTTTTACCACCTCCGGGATAAAGGGTTTGGTAATATAATCGTCCCCTCCCAGATTAAAGCCTTTCACAATTGCCTGGGCCGCATCATGTGCAGATATGAAGATAATCGGGACATCCCTTGTGTTGGGATTGACCTTTACTATTTTACAAAATTCGTAACCGTCCATTTCCGGCATGGAAATATCCAGAAGCACCAATTGGGGATTCCTTTCATGGAATATGTGCAGAGCCTCCAGTCCATTCTCTGCCATCACATATTCATACCCCATGTCCTCTATTATATTACCAAGCAAAAAACGATTCATTTCCACATCATCTACGATGAGTATGAGTGGCTTTTTCTTACTATGTAGATCCATCACTTTCTCCGTCCCTAAATTACCCTTCTATAACTATAACTCCAACAAAGTCATCAGCGCTTCATGTGCTGCCTCGGTCTTTTTATAATCTTCCTTTTGCACTGCCAGCTTCAGCTTCAACATTGCCATCTTAATCTCCCTGGGCGCCTCCTCCGTCAACTGCCTGAGTGCGCCGGTAAACATTTCCGCCTTTTCCCAGTTATCCATTTCCACGCTGAGAATCAGTTTCAGCATTCTTTTTCTGATTGCTGACAGATTTTCCGGGGTACCGAATACCACCATCTCTTTTGCACTTTCTTCCTTCTGTGGTTCCTGGCTTTTCATCACAAATGTGCTGATTTGGGGATCTACCGGTAAACTTTCAGTTTCACCCTCCGGCACCTCTACCAAGATGGAAAAAGAAAACATGGTTCCTTTATTTTTGCGGCTGTCTACATTGATACTGCCTCCCATCAGCTCTACCAGCTGCTTACAGATATTCAGACCCAGACCTGTACCGCCGAATCTTCTGGATATGGACGCATCCACCTGGGAAAAACTTTTAAACAGCTTATCCCGGTCCTCTTTATCTATGCCGATTCCCGTATCCAGCACCATAAAGAAAAGCTCCACACGATTATCGGTTCGGGTAGTCTGCAGCACCTCCAGTGATACCTTACCCACAGCGGTAAACTTGCACGCATTGGACAACAGATTATTCAATATCTGCACAATCCGCAGCTCGTCCGCGTGAATATATTCCGGAATATCCGGTGAAACCGTCACAAAGAAATCCAATCCTTTTTCCGTAATCTTACCTATATGATTTGCCTTTATATAATCAATCATGCTGCGAAAATGGAAACGCCTGGGCTCAAGCATAAACTTACCGGCCTCCAGTTTGGAGAAATCCAGGATATTGCTGATAATCCCGTTCATATCCCTACAGCTGCGCTCAACCATCTGCAAAATTCGCTTTTTGCTTCCGTCTGCTTCCATACCCTGCAATTCTCTGATGCTGCCCAGGATACCGTTCACAGGTGTTCGGAGCTCATGGGTCACATTCGCCACAAATTCAGACTTTACCTGCCCTTCCTGTCCCACCTTTTTTTCCATTTCTGCCAGTTCTTTTTCCAGAAATTCCTGCCGGGACAAATCTCTTGCAAAACATACATAATGCCCCGTCTGCCTGCAATCCGGCACGATTCTGGCTTCTGTCAGGAAACAGGTTCTGTTTTTACGATAAGCCATCAGTTTAATCAAATCACCATCCAAACTGACAGTGGTATCCACACCCTTGCCCTCATTCAAAAAATCTCCGGGATAGATCTCGCTGATGTGCACGCCCTGAATTGCATCCCCATAAGCCAACTGTTCACGTGCTGCTTTATTTGCACTGCGGATAATTCCCTGCTCGTCAAAGCTCCAAATCATCTCCAAGGCATCATCCATAAATGAATACATTAAATCATCCCTCTCCAAAGAGTACCTCCTGCTGAAAAACCAACGAGCCCACGCTTCGCGAACACTCTTATTGGACGAAAAAGAAAGCAACAGACTCTCATGTGCCTGCTGCTTTCGCATAGTTAATCCATATTTCTGATTACGGCACAAACTTCTGTGTATTTCTCCTTCAAAAGCTCAATATTCTCCTTAAGCTTCTGCTCATCCACTTCATTCTGCGCCTTGTCGCGTAATAACTCCGTAATCTCACTTGCATATACGCGCACGGATTCCAGCCCCAGATTTGCAGTCACGCCTTTGAGCGTATGTGCACATCTGAACGCTATTTCATAATCCTTATTTACAACTGTCTCCAATAACTGGACATAGTTTGTGTCATCCAAAAACTTCTTTAAAAATTTGCAAAACATCCCCTCATTATTTAAAAAACGACTCATGGTGCCCTCATAGTCCACACCACATTCTTTCAACTGTCGAATCACCTTTTCTTCCATAGCAGTACCACTCGGCGTTACCGCCGTTCCCTTCCGTCACCTGCATATTGTTCACAAATAACTATATAAATTATAGTAAATTTGCGTGCCTTTTTCAAGGCTTGGAAGGGTATTGTATAGCCAATTGGCACCAAAGTACTATACCGTTTTCTTCTCCGGGACGAAATAAATAAATACCAGTGAACTGATTAATAATATGAACGGATAGTACAAATTGGGAATAATCTGAAACGCAGAAATTTCATAGCCCAGCTCTGCTACCGCAGAGATTGCCACCAGCATCTGTGCACCATAGGGTATGACTCCCTGAAATACACAGGAAAAAGTATCCAGCAGGGATGCTGCCTTTCTGGGAGAAATACCGTAATCCTCAGCCATTTCCTTCGCAATGGGGTTGGCCATAACAATGGCAACCGTATTATTTGCAGTAGCAATGTCCATGGCGCCTACCAGCAGGCCCATACCCAGTTTACCGCCCTTACTGCCCTTAAAGGTACGTTTAATAAAGCCAAGGAGTGCAGCAAACCCGCCATATTCCGCAATCAATGCGCAAATAGCAGATACCAGAATCGCTACCATGGTAGTCTCAAACATGCCTGCCGCACCGCTACCCATATTGGCCAGCAACTCAGTTGCCTGAGTAGCACCTGTTGCCAGCATAATTACTGAACCGGACACAATACCAATCAGCAGTACCACAAACACGTTGATACCGATAATACCACCGACTAATACCAGCACATAGGGAATGATCTGAATCAGATTGTAATCCTGCTCAATACCGGCCCCTACTTCCACACCAAAGGAACGAATCAGTATAATCACCAAAGAAATAACTGCTGCCGGGAGTGCAATGCCGAAGTTCTCTCGGAACTTGTCCTTCATGGCACAGCCCTGACCGTTACATGCCGCAATGGTGGTATCGGAAATGAATGACAGATTATCACCAAACATTGCACCTCCCACCACTGCACCTACACACAGAGGCAGTCCAAATCCGGAACCGGCAGATACTGCTGCCGCGATAGGGGTAATCAATGTAATCGTACCCACACTGGTTCCCATTGCCAGGGATACAAAGCAGCTCACCAGGAACAATACGGCTACAGCAAAACGCGCCGGAATAATGGACAACAGGCAATATGCCACGCTTTCTGCACTGCTTCGACCTACCACGCCTACAAAAATACCTGCCACCATGAATATCAGAATCATGGTCATGATATTCTTATTGCCCACGCCCCTTGCCATCAGTTCCAGCTTATCATCAAACTTCAGTTTCGGATTCTGCAGGCAGGCTACCAGCAGCGCTGCCAGAAATGCTACAATAATGGGGATATTATAAAATCCCATAGGTATCTTCAGCCCATACTCAAAGGTAATACCCAGTCCCAGATAAATCACCAGGAATACTGCAATCGGCAATAATGCCTTAAAATTTTCTTTCTTCATCTTTTGCGCCTCCGTTTCAAAATAAAGTCAATATAAAAAAGTCTATATATAGACTTCTTTTCCCTTATCCATTATGCTACAATTTTCCTGTTGTCACTACCTATTCCGACAATAGGAAGGGGGTGTAAGCATGGAATACATTTTCTCTTTCATTATTTCTGTTTTGGCTGGTATAACCAGCTACTATATCTGCAAATGGCTAGACAGAAATGCCTGTGACAACTAAGCCAAGCGAACCATCGATTGGCAAATGCTCTTGTTGAGCAAAAGAAAACCCCAGAGGTGACATCTCTGGGGTTTTCACTTTGGTGTCAACATGGACATCTTCTCTTTCTTGTTAGTCACAGTATAGCATATGCTTTCAGCCTTTACAAGTATCACCTTGCAAAAATATTTTATACCAAACACCTTATATGCGACAGCCAATCCTTACACATCTCCATATTCGCAGCATATCCTGTAAGTTCCCTGATTGTACCTGAGATCTGCTTCTCCCCCTCAGTCCGATCCTCTGGTTTCGTACCTTCCAGCCCTAAAGCACGCTTTACATTGTATTCCAGCCACCCCAGCATACCGTCCATACTGCCATACAATACCGTCTCCCAATGGACTTCGCTGATATCCACAAAGTCCGCAAAAGCACCTATCAGAGCATCAAATTTGTCCTTGTCATAGTTTCCGGCCCCATCAACTGTCCAGTAGTTCAGCACCTCCACCATTTCCTGATACGGATTCACATAACCTGCTGCCTCCCAATCAATCACATAAGGCCTGTTCTGCTGCCACATCACATTCTTGGGGTCCAAATCCCGATGACTAATTACCTGATGTACAGAAAGTGCCTGTAAGCCGGAGACAGCCCTCTTGTCCCATTGTTTTATTTGGGCTAAATTGTCTTTGACCAATTTTTGCCAGTTATTTTTCTGCACTTCGTCCTTTCTGCCTCCGGCTTCCTTCAAATATGCGTCCCAGGCATAAACCTCTCTGACACTTTCCTCATTCTCCATACCGGGGATACACATATCTGCTGCATGCATCCGCCCCAGAATTTCACCTATCTTTGCACAATGAGAAACTGCGATATCCTGTCCGAAGACAGACCTGCCTTCCAGCCAATCAAATACCATATAATATGCACCCTCGCACAAAATTACATACTCTCCCCCAAAAGATTTCGCCGCCACTACCGGCACTGTCTTTTTAAATGCATTGGACACCAGCTCCCCGTTTATCATATTCTGCAATGCGTCCGGTCTTTTCATGATGTCCGGATTCAGTGCTTTGATTGCATACCTTCCACTCTCCGTAACTACACAATACATTTCATGGAGCAGGCCTCCCGTCACCATGACGGGCTCCTCCTGCAAATTCCCTAAACCTGTTTTTTTACAAAGATTATTTAGCATCTCTTTCTGACTCATACGTAATTGTCTCCTCCGTATATTTACGGTTCATATCATGCTTCTTTTTTCTGTTTTCCACAGTCTCAAATACAATGGAAAAATCATAATCCTCGGGATACAGCTCCGTAGCCGCCACATGTAGTTTCACCCTCTTATGATTAATCCAGATTTTCCTGCCCGGTAATTGCACCCGAAGCACGCCCTTCTCATTAATGGGTTCACACACGATTCCTATCTTCTTATCCGGGAACACCATCACGCTGTCTCCGCGATGATATTTTTCTCTAAGCCACATGCTGTCCTGCCTCTTTTTTACTCTATGAATACGACTACCCTGCCTCTGTTGCAAGGCTGCGTTTTCCCTTTGGAACCGATAATTCTGCACTGCATCCTCGCCATAAGCCCACTGAATTGCCACCTTCAGCATCTCACTTGGCATTCCCAGTCTGTCCGCGATATAAAAGGCGCAGCTTTCTCCCGCTTCTCCTATCACCATCTGATAGGTGGGACGCAGGGTCTCTTTGTCAAAGGTCATTCGGGCATTGACGATTTCCCGTGCCTTGTCCGCATACTCCTTGACCTCCGGATAATGAGTAGTTACCAGGAACAGGCAGCCGCTCTTACGTAGTTCCTCCAAAATAGCAATGGCGATTCCCATACCTTCTGCCGGATCCGTTCCGGTACCAAGCTCGTCCATAATAACGAAACTGTCCCTGTCCACTTCACCCAGCACATCCAGTACATTTTTGATATGTGCAGAAAAGGTAGACAAATTCTCCGTAATATTCTGCCCATCCCC
>JAZODQ010000070.1:0-16256 GCA_045597105.1 Acetatifactor sp. | reverse complement strand
TATATATGCGGCGTGCCTCCTGTCCAGCAATTCCGGGTTGCATCCCACTCTTCAATGCAACTGACAGTATCGCTTATCAACACTGTCCTCCGTCTACTCAAACTCTCTTGTGTACTTCTTGAAGAACTCATAATATGCTCGCACATTTCCAAGCTCTGTCCATCGTTTTACATCCACCGGTTCTTCATCCATATCATAAATTTTTGCCCCTTTCATAGCCAGTAAAAAAGGGGAATGTGTAGCAATAATAAACTGACAGCCAAAAAATCTGGCACTGTCCTCCAAAAACCGTACCAACTCCTGTTGCTTTCCGGGAGACAGACTGTTCTCAGGCTCGTCAAGCAGATACAAACCCTTCTCTTTGATTTTATCAGAGAAATATATAAACGCACTCTCTCCGTTGGAATGCTCCCTTACATTGTCCATCAGATTCTCTCTGACATACTTAGACTGGGTATTCCTTCGTGCTGAATTTACCTTTTTCAATTGTTCATAATCATCCAGGGATTTCATCTGAAAGTGTGAATACTTAGCATCCAGATACTCTTCGAAAAGTTCCTCCCGCTTGCGGTTGATACCTTCATTGATGCTCCTTAAATTCAGAACAAAGTCAAACACATCATCGCTGGTAATAATGCGACTCCCCCCGGGCACTTCCTGTTCCGTCTCGTAACTGCACAGCCTTGTATAATCCTCGAAAAAATTGGAACGGTTATATAGGGTATCCCGGTCAAGCCCCAGCTTTTCCGCAATCACATTTAGAGCAGTGGTCTTGCCACAACCATTACCGCCGTACAATATGGTTATAGGCTCAAAATCCAACATCCGTAGTCCGTTTTTGGATACCACCCTAAAGGGGTAGAATGTATCATAACAAGTCCGCTTCATCCCTAATAAAAAATCATATTCAGTTTCAATATGGGGAAATTCAAAATGTGATAAATATAGCATAATCTTCTCCGCTTAAAAAAATAGAATTCCTCTGCCCTTCATTGATTACTTGCCGGAACCGGCTTGATTTACAGTGACAAGCATACATTACATTTCTCATCGTAATATGTAATGTATGCTTCAAGATTTGTTACATATCTTTCAAGAATTGTTCCAAAGTTTCAGCCTTTGCAGCTGACACAAGCCAACGTTTTAACACGGACGTATTTGTTTCCTGTATGATTTTTTCATGAAGTTCTTCAGGTACTTTTCCGAGATTTTCCAGTAGTTCAATCACAGCTTCTGCTTTACCAAGAGAAATACCTTCTTCTCTCCCCTCGTCTCTTTCCTCTTTCAACATTTCACGTAAAATCATAAAACGTTCCTCCATGTCTCTGTTTGCCTTAACCCTTTGTATTGAATTCTGAAGACACTCTACGAACTCATCCTCAAAATCCTTCGTACTCTCTGCTAAATCCGCTTTTACAAACTTCAGAAACTTTACCAACTCTTCTGGTACTTCTTCTTCATTTTGCCCATATGTACTTAGGAAGATACTTTGGCATCCATCCTGCAATTCACTATCAGGTGACTCTGTACACTTATTTTCAAAAGTATAACAATACTTCTTAGCACCAAAAGGATCAAAATCGCAGATGAAAATAACATATGCGTTAGGTAGTTCAGAATAATCTGCTCCACTTTGCAAAAGTTCCATATCAAGCTGACTATGATAATATCTGGAGCGCTTTCCCAACTCATCCTTTCTAATTGCCTGCATTTCCACGTTATAATGCGTCCGCCTTGCATCCTTAGCATAAACATCCATACGGACTCCCTTGTATTCCGGATGGTATACTATACTTTTTTCCTTGCTGACCTCTACTCTTTCAATAGGAATCTGCAAAATCATCTCTAACAGACGTCGGCAATTATTTTCATCACTCATAACCGCCCCAAACATGAAATTGTCCTTTAAAGTAAGTTCTTTCAGGGTCTTCTTTTTCCTCATTTATTCCTCCATATAGCAGAGGAACTCTATAAAAGAATTATAGCATAATCAAACAGGCAGTCACAAGGCTATATATAGACTTTTTACTTTTATTAAAATTAGGATGACAAAAGGCTCCCCCTCAGGGAAGCCTTAATCTTAACACTCTTATTATCCGCAAAAATACTGCTTAAATCAAAGGATACTTATCAGTAAGTGTCTTCACAATAGCCTTTGCTTCTTCAACCTTAGCCTCGCCACCCTTGATAACCATAGCGATTGCTTCAGCAATTTTGTCCATATCCTCAGTGTTCATACCTCTGGAGGTAACTGCAGGAGTACCTAAACGGATACCGCTGGTTACGAAAGGAGACTGGGGATCGTTAGGAATGGTATTCTTGTTGCTGGTGATATTAGCTGCATCCAGTAACTTCTCCACTTCCTTACCGGTCAGACCGAAGTTGGTCAGATCAACCAGCATCAAATGATTGTCGGTACCACCGGATACAATCTTGATACCGCGGTCAAGCAAACCTTTGCACAGTGCCTGAGCATTGTCAACGATACCCTTCTGGTAAGCCTTGAACTCGTCACTTAATGCTTCCTTGAAGCATACAGCCTTTGCTGCGATTACATGCATCAGAGGACCACCCTGGATACCGGGGAAAATAGCCTTATTGAAGTTGTACTTGTCATTTACTTCCTTGCTGCAAAGAATCATACCGCCACGAGGTCCACGCAGAGTCTTGTGTGTGGTAGTGGTAACAACATCAGCATAAGGAATGGGGCTGGGATGAAGTCCTGCTGCCACCAGACCTGCGATATGTGCCATATCTACCATGAGAACTGCGCCCACTTCGTCTGCAACTTCACGGAATTTCTTGAAATCAATGGTACGTGCATATGCAGAAGCACCTGCGATAATCATTTTAGGCTTGCACTCCAATGCTAATTCACGTAATTTATCATAATCAATGAAACCATCATCATTTACACCATAAGGCACAATGTTGAAGTATTTACCGGACATATTTACCGGGCTTCCGTGTGTCAGATGTCCGCCGTGGTCCAGATTCATACCCATGATGGTATCACCGGGCTTACATACTGCAAACTGAACTGCCATATTTGCCTGTGCGCCGGAATGGGGCTGTACATTTACATATTCACAACCGAACAGTTCCTTTGCTCTCTCTCTGGCCAAATCTTCCACTACATCTACATAATCACAGCCGCCATAATATCTCTTGCCGGGATATCCTTCTGCGTATTTGTTGGTCAGGGGACTACCCATGGTTGCCATTACGGCCTTGCTTACCCAGTTTTCGGATGCAATCAGCTCGATATGACTGTTCTGTCTGTTCTGCTCATCCACGATTGCCTGTGCAATCTCGGGATCTACTACTTTTACTTCCTCTAAAGAATACATAAATCTGCCTCCATTTTGATACGTTAGTGTATTAAACTTGTGTTTGATTATATCATAGTTTCCAAGGATTGCAAATAAAAATATCAAAGTCGACATTTACTAAAATTTTTTTTACTGATAAAATAATAATCAGAGATTACAAAAGAAGGAGTTCCCTATGTATCATATCATTGTTAATCCCGCTTCCCGTTCAGGAAAAGGGTTCAAAATATGGCAGAATATCATAGAACCGGCACTGATTGGCAAGCAAATCGAATATCAGGTTTATTTTTCAAAAAAGCCGGGAGATGTGGCCGAACTGGCCGAGAATATTTTGCAAAGCTATCCCGAAGAACCATTGTCCTTTATCGTTCTGGGTGGCGACGGTACCATAAATGAATTTCTCCAAGGAGCAGAAGACCTGTCCCGTGTGAGACTGGGCTATGTCCCCTCCGGTTCCAGCAACGATCTGGCACGCGCCCTGGGCATCCCCAAGGATCCTACTGCCGCACTGGAACTGATTCTGAACAGCACTGACACCAAACCACTGGATGTGGGCGTAGTTTCTTTTGCAGAAGGAAAAAGTCTGCGCTTTGCAGTGAGCTGCGGCATGGGCTATGATGCCAATGTATGTGAGGAAGTTGCACACTCCAACTTAAAAAAGATACTAAACCGGGTCGGTCTGGGCAAACTCACCTATCTGGGCATCGCATTGAAACAAATTTTCACCAGTAAATCTACAGACTGCACACTCACGCTGGACAATAATGAGCCGATTTTTATTAAAAAATTGCTTTTTATTGCCACTATGGTACATCGCTACGAGGGCGGTGGTTTCCTGTTTTGTCCGGATGCAGATGCCACCGACGGTATATTGAATCTGTGTACTGCCGGCAACCTGCCCAAACCGGTAATTCCCTTTATCCTACCTACCGCGTTTTTCGGCAAACACTTCCGCTTCAAAAACATCAATCCCTACACCGGATGCAAGGTGACCATAGAATCCCCTGTGGAATTATGGGTACATACAGATGGTGAAGCCCGCTACCAAAGCCGGAAAATCACAATCACCTGCATGAAGCAGGCGTTAAAAATGTTCTTTTAAGAAAACCTAAATATATCTAAACGAAAAGCGTTTCCGAAGTATTTTACCTCAGAAACGCTCTTTTTATTGTACAAAATCAGGGTGTCTATTCTCTTACTTTTCTCTGGTCCAAACAGTTCCGGTAAGTCCTACCTCATCCTCGTAGAATACAGGATTCTTACCTTCCTTTTTCTGCTTCTCATAGTCATCCAGAACCTTAAATGCCACCTTACCCAAGAGGAAGATTGCAATAATATTTACGATAGCCATGAATCCCATGGTCACGTCGGCAATATTCCATACCAAACTAAAGTCTGCCTGCGCTCCCAGGAAAACTGCCAGTACGCAGGTTGCGCGGAACAGGTTCAGTACCACTTTACTGTTTTTGATAAACAAAATATTGGATTCTGCATAAAAATAATTTCCGATTACACTACTGAATGCAAATGCAAATATTGAGAAAGTAATGAAGTGGATTCCCCACTGACCTACATTACTGCTGATTGCCGCCTGCACATAGGGGATACCATCCAGCACACCGCTCTTACCTTCCACACCTGATACCAGCAGCATCATAGCTGTACTGGAACAGATAAGGATGGTATCGATAAATACGGAAATAACCTGCACCAGACCCTGCTTTACAGGATGGTCTACTTCTGCGGATGCGGAAGCATTAGGCGCACTACCCATACCTGCCTCATTAGAGAACAATCCGCGCTTGATACCGATTACTACCGCACTGCCTGCGAAACCGCCGGCAATCGCCTGGAAGTCAAACGCCCCTTCAAAAATCACGGCAAACACACGGGGCAACTGGTCGATATTCATAATCATGGTTACCAAACCGATCAGAATATATAACACTGCCATAACAGGTACAATTACAGATGAAATAAATCCGATTCTGTGTACACCGCCCCAAATAACTAAACCTGTAGCAACTGCCAAAACAATACCTACCACCAGGGGCCAGATTGTGTTGGAATAATCTGCGATATAATACTCCAGCGCAGATGACATATTAAATGCCTGCAGTCCGTTAAAACCATAAGCAAAACAGATAATCAACAGAATTGAGAACAAAATACCCATCCAACGCTTACCCAGGGCACGCTCCATATAGTAGGAGGGACCGCCTCTAAACTGTCCATTCTGTCTCACTTTATAAACCTGTGCCAGTGTACTCTCGATAAAAGCAGATGCACCACCAACCAGCGCCATTACCCACATCCAGAATACTGCTCCGGGACCGCCGGTAGCAATCGCGGTGGCGATACCTGCGATATTTCCGGTACCTACTCGGGAAGCAGTGGAAATCATCAGTGCCTGGAAAGAGGAAACCTTCCTTTTGCCGGATTCATCCTTCTCAGATTTACCCAACATGGACTTCAGTCCGTCCTTTAAAAGTCGGAACTGTACTCCCCTGGTCCTTACAGTAAAATATACACCTGCACCAATCAACATAATAATCAGCACATAGGTGTACATCACATCATTCAGCTTTGTTAAAATGTCATTAAAAGTCATTGTTATCTTTCCCTTCTTTTGTTTCGTCACTGTTTGCACAGCACATAGCTTAGTATACCACAAAAGAAGTAAACCCGAAACAAAAAGTAGAAAAAAACTCGCACCAAAGATGCGAGTTTATGATTCAAAATGCTCTTTTCCCAATTTGATACTCAAATACCTGGTATATGCCGCAAATGCAGAGGGTATGGGATACCGTTCTCCGGTGTCAGCCGGGTCAATATAAAGCCACGCCTCCTCCGTACTCTCCGGACGCTCCAGCTCATCTACACGAACCATATATCCCTTCATATGCCACTCTTTGTGTGTAAAAATATGCTTGGCATCTTCAAGGGGTGTGATACGGATGGTTTTCAGGCCCCGCTGCTCCAGATAGGTCAGCACCTCTTCCACACTGAGGTGACCTTCCAGCCACGGAAACTCGTACATACCCGCAAGCAATCCTTTACCCGGACGCTTACGAAGTACCGTCTTGCCTTCATCCCGCAGTACCAGAATTGTTTTTTGCTCAATACTCCGCTTTTTAGCAGATGCCTTTTTCGGGAATTCCTGCTCTTTTCCATGGGCATGTGCCAGACAAATATGCTTCAGCGGACAGTTCTCACAGTGGGGCGCTCCGTTTGGTACACAGACGCAGGCACCAATTTCCATCATGGCCTGGTTAAAATCTCCCGGCCTGTCAGTGGGTAGCACCTGTTGCAATTCCTGCTCCACCTGCGACTTTACCTGCGCCTCGCTAATCAGCCGTTCATCCATACGGATTCTAGCAAGTACCCTGAGTACATTGCCGTCCACCGCCACATGGGGACGACCATAGGCTATGGAAGCGACTGCTCCGGCAGTATAACTGCCGATTCCTTTCAGCTTCAACAGTTCCTCATAGGTATCCGGCATCCTACCGCCATATTCTGCCATAATCTGCCGGGCCGCTGCCTGCAGATTCCGCACTCTGTTATAATAGCCCAGTCCTTCCCAAAGCTTCAGCAAGGTTTCCTCTTCCGCGTCCGCCAAAGCCGGAATATCCGGAAGTGCCTGCATAAACCGCTCAAAATAAGGTTTCACGGCCTCCACTCTGGTCTGCTGTAACATAATTTCCGACACCCAGACCCGATAAGGAGTGGGTTCTTCCCGCCAGGGAAGTACACGTCGGTTCCCGTCATACCATTTTAATAAAGGCTGTGGAATCTCTGCTATATCCCCCACATGCGCACCTATCTCTTCTTCCGTCAGACACACCGGCACCGTTCCGTTTAATTCCAGCGTATCCGATGTCACATGACAATCAAATGCATATACCTCCACCCCTTCATCACGCACACGATTAAGGGTATCTGCAAAGGCCGGATGGGTATCTGCATTGGGTGTAAAGTACCCAGCACCAGCCATCTGTATCACAAAGATTACCATGGCGCGGTAGCCCTGTCTGTGGGCCTCTGCCAGCTCTTCCAAGTGCTTCACTGCCCGTTCTGATGGTGCATCCGGAAAACGTACCACACCATCCTGTTCCAGCGTTACACCCTTTACCTCGATAAAAATCTTTTCTGTTTCCGGTACAGCATCCTTCTCATTATTTCTTTCCACATAAAAATCGAAGCGGGACTTTCCGTAAGTCGTCTCCGGACGCACCAGAGTGACTTCTCTGTTCCACTTCGGCATAGAGGAAAAAAGTGCCTTCTGACGAAGCCACTCTTCTACAACCTTATTGGGTGCCTGGGAATCAATGTTCACCACCCGTTCACCCTTTTGTACAGCCACTAAATCATAGGCTGTGGACCGATTGGGATTACTGCTGCGCTCCAGATATACTCTCACACCCGGCTGCAGCAATTCCCTGCATCGACCTGTATTTTTCACATGTACCGTTTCCACCTGCCCGTCTATCTCAACACGTGCGATAAAACGATTAGGCCTCTCTATAAAAATCCCCGGTACCACATGCTCATATTTCATGAATAATGCCCTTTCTAGCGCAGACGTTTACATTCATAGTGCTCCAGCACCGTCAGACAACTCTTTAAGGACTCATAACGTGTCTGCAAGTCGGTCTGAGCCACTTCAATATCACAAGCAATCGCCATAGTGGTAATCATATCATCCGTAATACGATGATGAAGTGCACCTAAAATCTGCAATCGCTTGGTATATGTATCTGCCTCTAAAAACTCCAGCAATAAAGGATCCAATTCCACATTCTCCGCAGCTATAGCATCACCGGCAACCTGTACCTGTTCACTTTCTGCCGCCTCGGATACACTGGCAGACATCTGTCTGAAACTATTGGGCCCCTGCAATTCAAAACGGAACTTCTGCTGTGCAGCAGGATACTTTTCCTTGTCCACCAATCCGGTAAACATAGAAAGATCACGCACATATATGCGATAGTCTCCATATAATGCCTGGTAAACTACCATCTGCTCGCCAGTCTCAGAGTGCTCTGCAACTGTCAGTACCTGATACATATTGCCCTTAAAATGTTTGTATATTTCTTGCGGTTTTGGAATAAATGCCATAGTTCCTCTCATTCTGCCGCTCCGGCGGCTCCTTACATCTTAATTCTTGCATACAATGCGCACCACCACGGTCCCATTACATACTTGCATTTATTTTACCCCAAAACTGCTTTCTTGTCATTCAGTTATTACGAAATTGATACAATTTTTTATTTAGAATATTCGAGTGTCAAAAGGTGGTTGTTAAAGTATACCAAGGTAATTTGCACAAAAAATATAAACGCAGTTTAGATGTTTGTTTATTATATTTTTTGTGCAAATTTCTATGCTACGTTTTGAAAACCACCTTTTGACACCCTAATCTTAGAAAAAAGAAATACAGCGGCTGTAAATCCCCAGGGATTCATTTCCGTCAACTACCCGGTGCAAACCTTCTGTGAGACGTGCCAGTTCTGACTCCTCCATGCCGCATAAATCCTGATGATGAATCAGTACCGTGTAACTGCGACTTCCCTCTGCATCAATCATATGGGTAATATTAATGCCACAGTCAGCATATCCTGCACTATTTAAATAGGAGCGCATAGCATTCGCCACTTCTGT
Organism: Acetatifactor sp.; assembly: GCA_045597105.1. GTDB lineage: Bacteria > Bacillota > Clostridia > Lachnospirales > Lachnospiraceae > Acetatifactor. The sequence continues at coordinate 7,260 of JAZODQ010000070.1, read as the reverse complement.
TTCCTGCACCGCCAGATACTGCTCACGCTCTACAGCCGCCTCCCGGCTTCTGCCTGCCACCGTACAACCAATTGCCAAAGTCAATACCAGCACTAAACAAATCCCTATGATACCATAACCTAATAAATTTAATTTTTTCATCATAACAAACACACTCCTTTGCCATATATCTCTTATTCTCTCAAACATATAGACGTTGATTACAAGGATAGTCTAACAAAGAAGGTGTACAATAAAATTCTCAGCTTGTAAATTTCTTTTGAATATGTTACTTTTCACTCCGCTTATTTTCTTCCAGATGTTCCGATACCGCGCTTAAGAAGTTCGGTATCTTCAAATTCTTTTCTTCCATACTGCATTCCGGACTTCTCACACAGGATAAAACCTTTCCTGCAACTTCATAGTTTAATCTCACACCCTTCGGGTCATTCTTATAGCTTGCTGCATGTGTTTTTCGAATACCAAGTTTTTCCGCCTCTTCCACCGCATCTATATTCGCACCAAGAAACAAGAACTGCCACCCATTCTCCTGGCTCTTCTCAATCATCTTCTTTACCATATTCGCCGAATATTCCTGACTCGCATTTTCTTTTCCGTCTGTTGTTATAACAAAAATAACATTTTCAGCTTTTAACTCTTCCGGCAAACGCTTTTGAATATTCTCTACTTTCTTAACTGTACTTCCTACTGCATCCAATAGCGCCGTACAACCTCTTACGTAATAGTCTTCATCTGTGAGCGGCTTCAGTACATCAATCGGGAATCTATCATGGATAATCTCAATCTGATCATCAAAGAGAACCGTTGTCACGTTAGCCTCTCCCTCTTCCCTTTTTTGCTTTTGGAGCATACCATTAAAACCACCAATCGTATCACTTTCCAAACCACCCATAGAGCCACTTCTGTCCAAAATAAAAACCAGTTCTGTTAATCCTTTCTTCATATGCATTACCTACCTTTCTTTTGATATACACATATTACAGAATTCCATAACAAAACTGGTCGCTTCCGAAGGGACATTTTATCTTGAAAGTGTTCCCTCACCATAATCATCCAAAACAATATTTGCAAAATGAATATTATACTCGCAATTTTCTATTAAGTACATAATTATCAAGTCAAATCTCGAGGACGCTGACAAAGTGTATCCAGCCGTTGCCAGAAATTTTTTTGCCTCGTCCATTTCAAGCTGCAAAGCCAAACAGAATGATATTACAGTCTTTTTACTTGGCACATAATCCTCATCACCACGAATCTTCGAAAACAGTCTTCGGTCTATATTGGCACTCTTATATACATCAGAATCCTTCAATCCCTTTTCGTCAATCATACGAAGCAACATTTCTGAAAATGACTCTTCTTTTTTTGCTAATACGGTCTCAATGTCCAAATATTTCTCTTCTCGACTTAAGAATTCCGGAATCTTAAGTGTCTTCTGCCCGCTAACTGTAGAAGAACTTGGTATGGCCGCAGGGGCATGCTTCGTATATGAAAGAAACTTATCTTGTGTACCGCCCTTTTTCTTCTCTTCCGGAATACTACCTGCCTTTGGGGCAAAAAGCATTATATCCTCTCTTAGCAGTCTCGCTTCTATGTAAGCATTCAGTTCTTCACGTATTGCCTCCAAACGTTTACAGAATATCTCATCTAATTTGCTCATACATAACCTCCCTCATTTGTATCCCACAATCTATCCCAACTGAGCCATCAGCGCACTAAAATCAAACATGTCTCCGAGGGTGTTGTTCACATTCTTCGGTTTCAAAACTTCCATTACCGTTTTCAGTACCACACTACATCTTTCTTCATTACGGACAATCGCAAACAGTTCGGCCGTATTCTTAGCGTCATCTAATGCATCATGTCTCCGCCCTTCATATGTAATTCCTGCATAGAATAAAGCTTTATCCAATGACAAAGCCCGCTCCAAACCAAGCTTCTCCGTATATTCCTTCTGGAAATCATACCAGTGTGTTAATATAACTTTTTTCTCAAGATTGTCATAATGCTTCTGTTTCATTTCCGCTACTATCTGATTGTAATCATTTTCACTCCATGCATAAACCTCATACTCTTCCCCATACGAATTACACCAGTCTGCAAACATCTCATATGCCACAGAAAAATTCGGTGCACCTGATACCATTTGCGTACTGATACCGGTTAATGTTTCATATTTCTTATATATTTCGCTATTGTACATCGGCTTTACCAATGTCTTAAATTCACCCAATACCAGAAAACTTTCGTCCATTATCACAGCACCTATCTCAATAGTCTCCATCTTACTGATTTTCTTTTCTTCCTCGTATTCTTTTGCTACAGGGTTCATTTCCAAATCAACGATTATGTATTTCATGGTTTGTCCTCCTTAAAATTCAACCATTGCAGATTCAGTTCCGTGTCTTTCAGCTAATACGCTATCTCCGTCATCGTTTATTGACCACACGCTATCTTTAGAAGTGTATGCAATCAAAAAGTATCATTCTTCCGAGCTCTATCTACAATTTTATCTCCTTCTACAAAAAATCGATAATCCAAAACATGGCTTAACATTTTTCTTGGTTCTACCTCAAGCTGCTTCGCAAGCTCCACCATTCGTCCCGTAATTTCTGATAAGTTTTCTTCTTCAAAAGCTGTAGCAGCCTCTTCGTCCCCATGAAAAGTATAGTCATAAATGTCAATCAACCTGGCTCCTAAGCTCTCCATCAACCTTTGACTTGGTATATTATCCGTTTCCACCAATGCCTGGAATTGCTTCTTACCGGTCAACTTCGAAATAGCCGGAAGGAACAAAGTAACTGCTCTGCTACCATATCCTTTATGGCAATGTTCCTGCAACAACTCTATTGCCATTTCCCACAGATTCGCCTCGGTATCTTTCAGGGATATATAGCCTATAAACTCATTGTCAGACTTACGAATAACAGAACAACAAAAACTCTTTTCTACATTCAGCATTTTCCACATTGATTCGGCTACGGTTTGGTCATTATAGAATTCCGGATTATTTGTATTTTCCTTTTTTATTCGTATATATGCTTCTTTTTCATAATCCCGACAATTTCTCAGAAAAATCACATCATCTTCCGTAAATATATCCAAAGTCCTTTCCTTACTAAAATCCCAGACCGTTCCACCTGTGCCCTTTGTCAATGCCTCAAGCTGTCCTTCCACTTCTTTGCACTTTGCTTCCAGCATCTTAATAATCTGCTGGCGACGAATTTCTTTTTCCTCCTCGTTCATCTCCTCTGTTCCATTTAACATCTCGCCCAACATTTCCAGTATTTCTGTAACAAATGCTCTTTCAATCTTGCGTTCCGCCTTCCTTAGCAATCTCGCCATGTTGTTCCTCCTTACATCAGCACATCGTCATTCTTGCATGTTTCGTAAAACTTACAAGTAACACAAAATCCACTACAATATCTCCAATTCATGTTTAAAGATTTCTTAATCCAATACATAAGCCGTTCCATACTCTGCGCTCCTTCTCACCATCAAACCATTCCTATTTTGACCCATACAATAATGCCAACGATCAAAAGCGCTGCACCCAGCACCTTCTGTCCATCTTCTTTGCCTGCTGCCAATAGATACAGTCCCAACAAAGGCATGGCAGCCACTGCAAAAAAAAGCAACACCGCGCATCCTAATCCGCCGCTATCATTACTTCTACTATCTCTACTCATATGTATTCCCTCCCGCTTACGCAAAAATGATAAAAATACCCAGTATCAAAAGCCCTACCGCAATTACCGTAAGTACTGTACTACCATCTGTAGACGAACTGCTATCACCTGATTGGTTCTCTGACATCGATCTATGAATGTGATAACTAATAAACGCATCCTGCATATCGTATTCGCCGTTGTTATTCCAATCACACATATTCTCATCCTCCATTGTTTGCATATTAAAAAGGAACCAAGATAAAGGTTATTTCCTTATCTTGATTCCTAGTATAAATGAGATGGTGTACTATAATACGGACTAGTAATTGGTTGCATGTTCCCGTAATGTGAGCCGTAATGTGACCCTAATCTGTTCCTACACTAATATTTCACTATTTTTATACTAAAAAGGGCCTGTCATCATACGAAAACAGACCTACTTCTTATCCATTCAATAAGAATGCAACGTTTGCGGAAGGATTCGAACCTTCGGTGCGGTTACTCGCACACTTCCTTAGCAGGGAAGCACCATCGACCTCGTGCTATCTCTTAGATAGCATGGACACTGCAAACAAAAGTGGGCAGAATTGGACTTGAACCAACAGAAGCCCTGAGGCACCAGATTTACAGTCTGGTCCACTACCAATTACGATTTACCTACCCATAGGGTGCCCGACGAGACTCGAACTCGCAACCGGTGGAACCACAATCTAACAATGCTCGCATTGTTTTGCTCATACCACTTGAGCTACAGTCACCATAGTGACCCCGGCGGGACTTGAACCCGGCACTTTCGCCTTGAAAGGGCGATGTCCTAGCCTTTAGACTACGGGGCCATATGCTCCACATGGGGCGCATGAGGTCCGGGGGACCTCAGCCCTGCGCCGACCGAAGTGGGAACGGAGACCGAACCCACAACCTACCGGTTAAAAGCCTAGCAAAGCATCGCATTGCTTATACTCTTACCATTGAGTTAATGGAGCCTACTATGCGAGCCATCGCTGACTCGCATTATTCATTTTTCATGCAGACATAGAAATCTGCCCATCTGTCATTACTAAAATATCATCGATTCTGACACCTAATACGGACGCCAACACGACCAAGTTGTCGATTGTGGGTAATGCTGTTCCGTGCTGCCACTTGTAAATCGCCTGCGGTGTCGCAAAACCAAACACATCCTGTAAGTCCTTTACGGATACACCTGCCAACTTTCTTAATCTATTGATATTCTGGCCTGTTTTTACCATGTCGATGGTTGGAATAGCCATTGTCTCTCTCCTTCCCGGCCGGAGCCTTGCAGGGAGGAGCCTTGTCATAATCTCGATTCCGCTTTGCTTCCTCTCGATTATGTGGCTTCGCCAAATTCGGCTGCATAAGCTGCTTAGTCTGTAGGTGAGTAAACTCCCCTCCAGACCAGCATTTACGCAGCTGCGCAAGGCTCAGTTTGCCTTAAAATTATAAATCGGTTTTAATACTTCAATTACTTCTACGGATTCCCCGATGACATCGATGATGTCGCTCAGGGACTTATATGCCATAGGAGCTTCGTCCAATGTATCTTCATTGACGGAGGTTGTGTAGATTCCCTCCATTTCTTTCTTATATTCCTCTAATGACAATGACTTACGGGCTCCCGCTCTGGACATGACTCTTCCGGCACCATGAGGTGCAGAATAGTTCCATTCCGGATTACCCTTACCAACAGCCAGCACGCTTCCATCCCTCATATTAATTGGAATCAGCACTTTTTCTCCTTTATGGGCCGCTATTGCGCCCTTTCTCAATATCATTTCATCTGTATCAATATAATTATGAATGGTATGAAATGCGTCTATCGCTGTTAAGCCACATCTGCTAAGAATGATTTCTGCAATCAGTTCACGGTTTCTTTTCGCAAATTGCTGACAGATTTCTACGTCTGCCAAGTAATCCTCAAAATATTTTCCGTAGAGGTAACACAAATCTTCCGGAATAGCTGTAGGTCCATTTGCCTTTTTCCATGCAATTTCTTTCAGTGCAGCCTGGATTTCACTTCGTCTACCCTGCTCCTTGTAGGTGCGGATGATTTCATCCCTCTGCTCAAAGTAGTCTTCCATGCCACGGTTCAAATCCACTGCAAGTCTCTGATAGATTTCTGCCACCTGCTTGCCAAGGTTACGGCTACCGGTATGGATGACAAGATACTTTGTACCATCTGCAGCCTTATCCACCTCGATGAAATGATTACCGCCTCCCAGGGTGCCTAAGCTTCTCTCTAATCTCTTACTGTCCTTCAGTTCCCTGAAACAACGGAGCTGCTGCAAGTCAAAATGCTCCTGTCTGCCCTGCCATACATTCATTCCCGAAGGAACAAAATGACAGGCTTCATCCAGTTTCTCAAAATCAATCTCGATATTGCCAAGATTCACCGTATACATACCGCATCCGATATCCACGCCGACTACATTCGGAACCGCCTTATCGATAACCGTCATGGTTGTCCCGATGGTGCATCCTTTACCGGCATGAACGTCCGGCATAATTCTAACCTTGGAACCAGCAGTAACTTCGTAATCGCACATTCTGCGGATTTGCTCGATTGCTTCCTCTTCGATTACGGATGCATAGCAAATTGCTGTATTTACTTTTCCCTTAATCTCTAACATAGTGTTCTTCCTTTCTTCAAATCAATAAAAATACATTGGACAGCGCAGAGTCAGGGACTCGAACCCTGATATCCGTTAGGAATGTCGGTTTTCAAGACCGATGCTGTACCAATTGAGCCAACTCTGCATAAAAAAGCCGCCTACCCATCATAAAGGTAAGCGGTACGCTAAAAACATGTTAATCTATATCCGTGCAATCTTATCACTGCAGTCCGGTATCCAAAACACAATTTCCTCGTTTATGCTTATCTATAGATGGGTGCATGAAACCAAAGCCCAGCTCGTATATATCGAGATGTGCAGACAGGCAACTTTCACTATAGAGGCAATACAAACGATTCATTGTAGTCATGTTTTTTTCCTTTCTGAAACTTAGTACGTTCCGCTTTTCTATTAATTACATCGTCATCATAGCACGAAAAGTTAAGTTTGTAAATTATACTTGTGGTATAAAAGTAATAATCTCATCTTTATTTATCTGTATCTATCTAAATACCAACAAAGCCTTGATTTTACTGCATTTGTATAATGTCTTTCGTTTTGTCTTGTTCTATAATATATCATAGGATTTTATTAAATAAAACGCCCTATTGGGGGTAATAAATGGGGTAAAAGTAGGGGTAAAAAAGTTTTCCCAGCTTTTTTTATGTACACGCTTGATGTAATAAAAGGTTCTAACATAAATGTTGGGGTGTATGATTGAAAAATCGTACGCTCCGGCATTTTTGTTTTATAATAATAAAAAACCTCCAAGTGCCAGTCTACCAAACAAACCACTCGGAGGTACATTAAATGCATAACTATTGTATCAATAAACTCTTAAATATTGAAGAGGTAATTGTTAAAAAAATTGTTCATGCAGATACTTTTGTAAAAATTCATCTCGAAACCAAACCCAAAGAACAGTTCTGTCCTGTATGTGGTGCGTCCACAAAGCGTAT
>JAZODQ010000069.1:0-12253 GCA_045597105.1 Acetatifactor sp. | reverse complement strand
GCTTATCCCACCTACAACATAAACACTTTGCATTTTCTTAAACAATTCCACGCATTCATCCATTGAACCAATAGTGCTTTCTAAATATGAATCTGAAATCACTATACATTTACCCACCTGATTTTTCTTCATATCTTGGAGCAACTTATTCTTTTTCTGTTGAAGAAAATCACATGCTTCTCCTACCGGTAAATGCACATGTGCATCAATAATCATCGTTCTTCACCTCACTTATTACCTTTATCATATATAGACAAGTATTATCTTCATTTCAAACTTTGAATCATCCATATGTTTCCCCAGCCAATTACGTGGTTGCGTACAAACCGCTCCAAGCTTCGTTGCATTTTACAAATTTTATACTTTACAAGTTTGACAATATCAGTATAAACCATGGGCTGGATAGCAAATTAACCATCCAGCCCATCAATTATAAATTCAATTTCCCTCTACGAATTCTTAATTTTTTCCATATCGTACAGATAGAGTTTGTGACATTTTTTCCATGGTTGATTTACCTGAATAGGCAGTACTCGTGAAAATATATACATTTATTTTTCTTTTCTGTTGTGAGCCAACTCATACGCAACTTTCATATTAGTAATCAGCTTCTGGCACTCTTCAAGACTTTCTCCGTATGCGAGTTCCTCTCTGAAAAGCCAAATGACCGTTTCAATATACAAACAACGAAATAAAATCTCACAAGGAATACCTACACCGTCACCAAGCTTTTGAACGAAATCAATTACTACATCCTTTGGCTCTGAGGTCAAATCATCTCTAAACTCATCAAGTATAAATCTCGATAAATCAAATACAGGGTCGCCTATTACGCCTTTAGGGTCAATAACCGTATAGCCTCCATTTTCATTTTTAAGTATATTCTCATGGTGTAAATCACCGTGCAGCAGAAGATTGCGAGAATACTCTTTGCATATATCTGTAAGCATTCGCTCTGCACTGTAAAGATATTGATACAGCTCTTTACAATCCTCACGATTTTTTGTATCTTCTTTGCCGGCTTCAAACCATTCGGTGTATGTAGGGAATGTACTATCGGGCAAGTCAGTCTTGTGCAGTCCTTTAAATATTTCGCCTGCAATTTTAATACGTTCGTTGCGGGGAGCACTTTCATATAAAGTATGGGCAGGCACAATTCGTTCCATTATGTATACCTTATCATCAAATGAATACTCATAAAGTTTACAACAATTCTCACCTTGAAACAATTTTAATGCCAGTATTTCCTTATAGTCCTCGTCAAAACCACTGTTGATAAGAATTTTGAGAATAACCTTACCATATGGTTTTGAAACCGCATAGAAAATCAGGCTGTTAAAGGAAAACTCTGACTTAAATTCTATTTCAGACAGCTCCCATTGTTTTTTGTATTTCTCCACAATACTGATTCGTTCGTTAAATCTTTCTGTACCTAACTTTTTTAAAAATCGTTCCGCTATAATATCAGTCAACAATTTAAATCCACCTCTCTATAGTTTAATAAATTCAAATTTTTGTTTCCTCGTCAAGTTTATTTATCTGTTCGACCTATTCAAATTTACTCAATTCTCACTTCTACACCTTCAACTTCGACATAAACCGTTTTGTCTGTGTCAGTATCATTCTGCATGGATATACCGATTTTGAACCATTCTCCCTTTGTTGCATCAAACTCAACAGGCATTCCGGGTGTTAGGTATGTTGCCACATATCCAGGTGTTATCATTTCATTAACTGGATGTAAAATCACTTCTGTATCACTTAACCCTTCGCCAGAATAAATGATAATTTTTTTGCCCGTTGCTGATATCTCTTCGTCCGAATAAATAAATGCCTCTGTACTTCCAGCGGGCACAGTAATTCTTATCTTGTAGACATCGTTCTTCCCACAACCTGCCAAAGCAAGTACAAAGACCAATGCTAAAACTAATGCTATCAACTTTTTCATACAATCATACTCCTTTGTCAACTTCAAGTTTACATGCTTCCAAGCTCTCAGTATGCTTGAAGTTGACTATTGTTCAGCAATATAAAATGCCGGATATAGTTTGAAATTTGAGTACTTTTTTCTTATAGCCTCTATATATTCTAAAACCTCATATAAAGATTTATCCTCAAACCCATCCTCATATATTTGTGTTTCAGCCCACATATAGTCAACATTCTTTTTATCTATGTATCCGCCAGCTCCCAATGATTCTGATTGTTCATTTATTTTGCAATAATCAAACCAAACAATCATACTAACAGTTCCCCTATTGCCAAAAAGAATTTCTAAAAACTCTTTATAATCATAAAAAATGTATTCATTGCATAACTTATTTTGTTCTATGTATTCTTTTATTATATTTCTCATGTAGTCACCGCCAACTTAGAGTTTATCATTTTTTCCATTTTCTAAATCCACCGAATAACCTACAAGTAATAATCCAATTATGGTACCAATAGTTCTTAAAATGTTAATCGCAACATTCAAAATATAATTATCCAGCTTAAAAGCCCCCCATATTCCGCTACACAATAAGACCAAGACAAAACCCAATATAAATATTTTATTATGCCCCATCTTTTTTAAAATTCTTTCATGTTTCCCTCCTATAAATTCAAATAAACGCGTGCTTTCAGACTCAACAGAAGCCTGAAAGTTGTGCGTGTATTCTTTATTTCACAAAATCTTTTAGAATACCATTTTCATCATTAATCTGTATCGAACCATCTGCTCTAAAATAGCAAAGTTCCGTATCCATACAATATAGGAACAAACCTTCCCGCTTAAGTTCTTTCATCGTTTCAAATACATATTCTAAAACAAATTCCTTCTGGATCTGCCAATAATCTGGATTTTTTCCTAACTTAAAGCATATAGTTGCATCAAATATGAAATCCATGCCAAATGCACTACACTCCCAAACATTATATGATGGTCTACCTTCTAAAAAAGATACCCACATCTCCCAATCATATAAGTACACTCTTGTATCATCTTCCACTTCAAAATTAATACATTTCTCTGCACAATAATCAAGAAAATGCTGAATCGGAATCCTTCCTCCCTTTATTTTCAAACTATGTTCAATAGACATGATTACTTCCTCCAATGTTATGTGGCACACTATTTTGACAAGCTATTCATCACTACATTTGCTATCTCAATACATCCAGAAAGAAACTACATCTAAACTTGGCACCATTAGAAACAACATGCAAATAACCCTCGTTTTCATCCATACACACCAACAACTTCTTCAAATTACATTTAGCGCTTAACATTTTTACACGAAATCATTATGTGTGCAGGCGCAAATAGAATTGATGAAATAATTAATAATATGGACCTGCTCATAATACCACTAAAAAAGAATATTACAGACGGAATAACAGACAACGCCACTGCCTTAAAAACTGTATTCTCGCTAAAACATACAAACCATATTACACAATATAGTATAATTAGTACGGTGTTTACGATAAGATACACTGCAAACGCTTCATCTGACCACCAACCAAACCAGGTCCCGGGAATATTAACAATCATAAAACCAAAACAGCCAAATCTTCCTATCTGTTCTATAACCTCAACTATCTTGTTATTCCACTTATTTTCAAAACCATCCTTTGTGTTTAATGCAAATATTATATTCGGTATCATAATTATCACTATAAATATTACACCAAAAATGTTAACCCATTCCATCATAATCTCACCTTCACCTTCAAAGTCATCCCTCTGCTCTACAATACTTTATCCTTGTATTTTGGCTAATTCAGCTTCTATATCTATTTGTTTTCCCTCCAAATCTGTAATCAGAGCCTTTTCTTTTTCATTCAAATTCTTAAGATATATACAATATTCATCTGGGTAACCACCTACAAATTGCATTTTGGGGATAGATGTCTGCAACGGATTATTTATGAATAAACAAGGTTCACCAAAATATTTTGTAAGTGATAAAATTTGTCCATTATACAAAACTTGTTTTCTCTTCATATTTACTCTCCTCAAGTATAAACTTCTACTTTTCTATTTACTATTAAATCTATTTTACATGCGTTGCTGTTCTTCCTTCACCCACAAAATCCCATAAACACTTAAATCCCCCAACAGGTTGGAAAAACACTTCTCTTCATACACTCTGGGACGCTTTTAGCACATCTATAAAGCCGTGCTCACCACGACCTCCCCAGCTTTTTCTTTCTAAGCGTATTATGGTTCTCATATAAAATACTACGCCTCCGTTAATTCAATAAAAAATCACATATTTTGAAAAAAGGGCGTGCTATATACTTCCAGCAAATTGCTAACCGCCATCACACCTTCCGGCACTTCTCTGCCTCCACGGTTAATCCAGATTGCGTCTATCCCCATTGCTCCCGCACCTTTAATATCACTGCTTAAAGAATCTCCAATATGTACTACTTGCTCCGGCTTTACCCCGGCCGCATTTAATGCATACTCAAACAGTTCTTTTCTGGGCTTATAGGATCTCGCATCCTCACTGGTAAATACCCCGGCCGGTTTCAGTCCATGAAATTTGACCGCCTCCAGAATATCCCCGGTGTCAATATTGGAAACAATATAAATCGGAACCGGACTCTTTTCGAAAAACTGCTTTGCTTCCTCGAAAATAGGTGGTCTCCTCCAATATTCAAACATCATATCGCTAAGCGCTTCTGCGTCAGCAGGAGATTTAAAATATTCGATTGTTTTTGCCAGAGACTCATATTCGATTTCTCTTTGGGTTCTGAAACCGGCTCCATAAGCCTCCACAAATGTATTGTAAAATTCCTTCCACCAATATGCACCTACCTCAGAAGGACTAATGGCTTCTCCTGTATCAAATATAATCTGAGAAATTTTGCTGACATTCTCACCGTCTTCAAATACCACCGTGCCATAAAAATCTAAAAAAATTGCTTGCTTCATTAAGTTGTTCCCTTCCACTTTACATTGACTATCTGGAATTAATTATACTATGCCCCTGCATTTCTCACAATATAAATACTTTTTCTCTGCGCATCATATACAATTTCTACTTTTCTATCCAATCTCTACCTCCTTATGAAATTTTATTTGTGTTTTGAAATCTTTAAGCAAATGCTTGTGAAAAATATGAAAAAAGAGCATGCAACAGTAGATCGTTGCATGCTCTAAAACTTCTATTCTTTAAATCTCCACAGCCAGCTGCAATACACTGCAGGGAGGGATGGTAAACTCAATCTGATTGTCCTTTACGGTAACATCATCAAATGCCACGGTATGTACTGCATCAGGGTTCTCAAAGGTATTGTGTGCATTCATGCCGCCCTTCAGGATAGTACCTGCTACAGATTTAACAGAGGTTTCAGCCAGATAGGTCTGTACCGTTTCTGCCTCATCTAAGGACAGGTTGGTAAGTGTGATGTACAGCTTGCCATCCTTACCCTGGGAAACAGATTCTGTTAAATTGGGAACCATGTAATCACCCATGCCCACCTGACGGGTCTCCAGTGTAGAATCGATTAATTCTGCATCCTGATGCACCTTATACAGATTAAATGCATACCAGGTAGGAGTCTTCACCATCTTGGGACCTTCTGTCAGAATCACGGACTGCAGTACATTCACCATCTGAGCAATATTAGCCATCTTTACTCTGTCACAGTTCTTGTTGAACAGGTTCAGGTTGATACCTGCTACCACTGCATCTCTCATGGTATTCTGCTGATACAGGAAGCCGGGATTGGTACCGGGTTCTACATCCGTCCAAATACCCCACTCATCAATAATCATGCCGATTTTCTTCTCGGGATCAAACTGATCCATGATGGCACCATGACGCTCGATCAAGGTCTTCATATACAAAGTACCCTTCAATGTCTGATACCAGTCCTGCTGGCTAAATTCAGTAGCAGAACCTTTTTTACCCCAGTCGCCGGAGGGAATGGTATAGTAGTGCAGGGATAAACCATCCATATAACCGGTACCGTGGTCAAAACAAGTCTCAAGCACCTTTTCGGTCCAGTGGTAATCATCACCGTTGGCACCGCAAGCAATCTTGGAAATAGGATGCTCATTGTCATAATTACGTACATAAGTCTGATAACGACGATATAAATCTCCATAATATTCGGGACGCATATTACCGCCGCAGCCCCAGTTCTCATTACCTACACCGAAGTAATCCACGGTCCAGGGTTCTTCATGTCCATTGGCTGCACGCATATCTGCCATGGGAGATACACCCTTAAAGGTCAGGTATTCTACCCACTCACTCATCTCCTGTACGGTTCCGCTACCTACGTTACCGTTTATGTAAGTCTTACAACCCAGCTGACGGCACAGTTCCATAAACTCATGGGTACCGAAGCTGTTATCTTCAACCACACCACCCCAATGGGTATTAATCATCTTTTTACGTGTTTCCTTGGGACCGATACCATCCTTCCAGTGATACTCGTCCGCAAAACAACCGCCGGGCCAGCGAAGCACGGGCACCTGAATCTCCTTCAGTGCTTCTACCACATCACTACGCATACCGTTTACATTGGGGATATCAGAATTCTCTCCCACATAGAGACCTTCATAAATACAACGTCCCAGATGCTCAGAAAAATGTCCCTGCAGCTCGGGATTAATATGTCCTTTTTTCACCTTAGGATTGATGTAATACTTTGCCATAAAATCATACCTTCCTTTCCTTTGCCGTTATCATATGTTATGCCTTTAATCTTTCACAACATGTCGGCTGCTTATATCATCGGGCTATTTTATTTAAGCACAAACTGAAATAAACAAAAATTGACCGATTGCACTATTTTTTCACTTTTTTCTGAAAAATATACTTATATATATTCCCACAAAACATAGTATACAATCCCTTTTTCCCTCTGTCAACAGAACCCTTCTTTTTGTTTGTTTCATTTTTAAGTGAATTAAATACTTGTGCTACACACAAAATTTTCATTTGACCGGGCAATGTGTGACGTGAGGAAATGCACCGTCCGCCCCCTCCATTGACGGCACGGAATGGTACATGTTACACTATATAAAATTTCAATAATTCACAGAACGACCACTATAAAATAGTGAAATATAAGGAGATTATTCCCCCATGAAAAGAAAATTTATACTGAGTCTGGTGCTGGTAATCGTATTATCCTTAAGCGCCTGTGCCGGTAACGAGAGTCCAGGAACGGAAGAAACTTTAAAAAATCATACTGTAACTCCGGCAGAAGATTTTGAATTCAGAGCAGATGACCAGTCCGATGGATGGTCACTATGTGGTTATAAGGGCAAGGATGAAATTGTAGTTATCCCTGAAGAAGTGGATGGTAAGAAAGTTGTAAGTATTACAGGAACACCATTTGGCGAAGGCTCAGGTGTAAAAGTTGTTAAAATTTCCGATTCGGTGGAGAGAATATCGCTTGGTTTCCGTGGCAATGAAGAACTGCAATATGTGATTTTCGGCAGTGGCTTAAAAGAGATTGGAGAAGAGTCCTTTTTTGGTTGCCACTCTTTAGAAAAAGTAGAATTGAATGATGGCGTGGAAAAGCTTGTGTACAATGCTTTCGCTAATATGAACAGTTTAACCTATTTATATGTGCCGGATACCGTCACTGAAATAATAGGACCTGCAATTCATATTGCCAACGAAGATTTTGTGTTGGCGGGAAAAACAGGAAGTATGGCAGAGGACTACGCAAAATTATTACATTATGACTTTGAAGCCGTAGAATAGTCAGACCATAAAATAATAAACATCTGATAGATACTATAATAGCATTAATAAATTATTGTTAGAAACGGAGATTCCCATGCTGCATTTGAACTCTTTAGAAGAAGCAGAAATTGTGATTAAAGCATTAAGCGCGCCTATGCGCTTGGAACTTTTGAAGCTTTTGTATCAGACCCCGGGACTGAGCATGAACGAACTGGCCCGGGCACTGAATCTGACCAATAGTGCCATTTCTCTGCATGCAGGCAAACTTGTAGATGCAGGACTGATTCAGATCCGTACGGTTGCCGGCAAACACGGCACGCTTAAAAGAGCCTACCCTTGCTTTCATCATTTATTGATCGACCTGATGCCCAACGGCAATCAGCCGCAAACGGAAAGTACATCGCAAGCCGGCAGGTATTACCAGGACGATATCCGTATCGGATATTTCACCTCCTGCAATATCACTCCCACCTGCGGACTGGCTACCCCTAAGCAAATCATCGGCAATCTGGACGACCCCAATGCCTTTTCCTTTCCGGAACATTTCGACTGCGACATTCTCTGGTTTACCACAGGCTATGTGGAATATGGTCTCCCCAATCATCTTCAGGCAGGCCAACAGATACAGGAACTGCAGATTTCCTTTGAAATTTCCTCCGAATACCCCGGTGTCAAATCAGACTACCCTTCGGACATTCATTTCTCCATCAATGGAAAACCCTTAGGCTACTGGACCAGCCCCGGTGACTACGGAGACCGCATGGGCAAAATTGTTCCCTCCTGGTGGCCTGATTCCATCAATCAGTACGGTTTGCTGAAAACACTGAGCATCAACAGCGAAGGGGTATTTATGGATGGTACGGAGCGTATTTCCCACATAACCATCCACGATTTGGAAATCGACAGCAACAGCCAGATTTCCTTCCGCATCGAAGTTCCGGGGGATGCGGAGCATTGCGGCGGTTGCACCCTTTTTGGCGAGCAATTCGGCGATTACAGCCAGGCCATTCGCGTAAAAACTTTTTATTGATTGGTCCGCAACGAAGACCTATTAGATTTTCACAAAATTTTGTTTATAGAAATGAGGCACATATGAGCAAGAAAAGCCAAAAGAAATCTTTCAGCATCTTCTCCCAAAATCATGCAAAGGAACAATTAAATCCTTTATATACCACCTGGGGCGAGACTCTGGATAAGGAAAATCCTCTGCCCGAGTATCCCAGACCCCAATTAAAGAGACAGAATTATCACATGCTGAACGGCCCCTGGGACTATCGCATTGTCGAAGACAAGAACAGTGCTCCCTTCTCACCGGATGGCCAAATCACCGTTCCCTTTTCACCGGAATGCTTATTATCCGGCGTAAATCATATTTTGCAGCCTAATGAAGTTCTCTGGTATCAGAAGACACTGCAATTTTCCCAGCAGGAGCTGGCCGGAAAGAATATGCAAAACAAACGCTGTATTCTCCACTTCGGTGCCGTAGACCAGGAGGCCACTGTATATATAAACGGCCATCAGGTGACGGAACACAAAGGTGGCTATCTGCCTTTCAGTATGGATATCACGGAACATATTACGGATGTTCCCCTGCTCTTACAGGTCAAAGTGCGGGATTATACAGATACTTCCTACTATTCCAGAGGAAAGCAGACCCTGACCCGGGGCGGTATGTTTTATACCCCTCAAAGCGGTATCTGGCAGAGTGTCTGGTACGAATGGGTGCCGGAGAAATATATCGAAAAGCTGGTTATCACACCTGATTTTCAAAGAAGCTGTGTAACCTTACAAATCCATTCAAACGAGAGTTTCTCGGACCTTTCCGTAAAGGTAGGGGAGGCAACCTGTTCATACCGGGAAGAAAACCAGCCTGAGGAGCCAAAGGCCCTTGCAAATACCACTTTTACACTCATTAACCATCTGGAGTTAAAGGATGGAAGTGCGGTGACCACACTGGAAATTCAATTCCCTGCATACGAATTTGAGGCTTGGACACCGGAGGAACCCTATTTATACCCGCTGTACATTACTGCAGACAATGATACGGTCAGCAGCTATTTTGCCATGAGATGCTTTACCATCGAGGACAATGATCTGGCAGCGCCGGTATTTTGTTTAAACCGGGAGCCCCTGTTTCTCCATGGCATACTGGATCAGGGGTACTGGCCCGACGGTCTGATGACTGCCCCCTCGGATGAAGCTCTTATCTACGATATTGAACTGTGTAAAAATCTGGGCTTTAATATGATACGCAAACATATTAAAATAGAACCCTTACGTTGGTATTATCACTGTGACAGACTGGGAATGCTTGTATGGCAGGATATGGTAAACGGCGGCGGCAAACCTAAAATGCCCTTTGTCTGCTATCTGCCCACGGCGCTTCCTTTTGTAAACGGAATCATCCGTGATACCGGGCATTACAAACGCTTTTCCAGAGAAAGTCAGGAAGGCCGGGACTTCTTTGAAGAAGAATGTAAGGAAACCGTTAACCACTTATACAATGTGCCCTCACTGGCAGTATGGGTGCCTTTCAACGAAGGCTGGGGCCAGTTCGACGCAGCCAGAATCGCAGAAAATGTGGCTCATCAGGATCCTTCCCGTCCGGTAGATCATGCCAGCGGCTGGTTCGACCAGGGCGCCGGCGATTTCCGCAGTGTGCATAATTATTTCCGCAAGCTGAAAGTGGAAAAGCAGTCCTACCGTGGCTTTTGCATCTCCGAATATGGCGGCTATGCCTGCCATATACCGGAACACTCCAGCGTGAACCGCATCTATGGATATAAAAAATTTGAAGATATCGCCTCATTGAATGAGGCTTATTGGAAACTGCTAAAAGAGGACCTGTTCCCTCTTGCAGAGGTGGGACTCAGCGGCGCAGTGTACACCCAGGTGTCCGATATCGAGGAAGAGGTCAATGGACTTGTCACCTACGACCGCAAGGTGGTGAAGATTGTAAAGACCGATTGATTTCAAAGTCCCGTGTAGGGCAGTATATTCTGTCTATGGGCACGCTCTCGCTACCTAAAAAACGTAGCGGTACTAGGTTCGCAAAATACGCAAACCAAGTGCCGACGTTTTTTAAGTACCCACAGTCCAGAATATACTGCCCTACACTTACTTTTCGGCACCAATATCTCTTTTACAATCTTAATGGAGGAATGTTATGAATTCTTTGAATATGCAAGAACAAGCTCGTTTTGGTATCAGTTCTTTTACCCTTCACATACTTGCCATGGTCTTTATGCTGTTTGATCATTTGTGGGGAACTTCGCTGATTCGTTATGACTGGCTGACTTATGTGGGAAGAATTGCTTTTCCTATATTTGCTTTTTTGTTGGTAGAAGGTTTTCATTATACGGGAAATTTGAAAAAATATGTAGGCAGACTCTTTGTATTTGCACTGCTTTCAGAGATTCCTTTTAATCTGATGATGGGGGGAGCTCTCATCAATCCTCTGCACCAAAATGTACTCTGGACCTTTTTACTGGCCATCGGTGCCATGGCACTGTTCCGGAAATTAAAGAAACTGCATGTGGTACCCAGGATATTGTTGTATATTGTCCTTACCATGGTGTTTTATTTACTGGGTTTTATCACATTTGTAGACTATTATGGTTATGGTATCCTGTTTGTATTGCTTTTCTACTTCACCAGAATACAGGAAGGGGATTCCACCCTGAAGCGCAGTGTTTTCATGGGTATGCAATTGCTTCTGATGTATTATATCAACAGCGAATTAATCAGCGGACTGATAATTCCCATCAATATTTTCGGGCTTTCTTTTGAAATGCATACCCAGAATTTTTCACTGCTGGCATTGCCCCTGCTTTGGCTCTATAATGGCCGGCAGGGACCGCACAACAAATGGATACAATATACTAATTATGCCTTTTATCCTGTGCATATGCTGATATTAGCTATATTGATGATCGTATAAGGCAGACAGTCAGCACCAATGTCATTTAGTTAATCCCATAGTCCCCTGTCTGCGCCTTAGGGCGCCATAGAAGCCGGGAAAGTGTTGTGACAAATGTGAGCGTTTCTCAAAGTCATCCTTTGCAATCGGTTTTTGTGTCTTTTCACGTAAGTACATCTAACCACCTGTGTCCGGGAGGGAAGCACGGTAGACTATTGTGGGAAGTAAATGTGGATTTTCTAAAATGTGCGGCTTTGGAATTTGTGATTCGTCCCTATTTTTATGAGCTGGGACAAAAATAAGCGCCATGTTCGCGGATTGAACGGAAAGCTGAGCTAAGAAACGCTCTTCTTTCCGTTCACCGCGGACATGACGCAATTTTTGTTCAAGGCCATAAAAACAGGGACCTGATTCCAAAGCTTCTCACATAAGAAAATCTCACATTTGCTTCTGAAACAATAGTCCACCGTGCTTTGCGTCTCAGCCACAGGCTGGCAGATGTACTTACTGGAAAAGACGCAAATCATGAGGGATTGCAAAGGTGACTTCATTGCTTGCAATGCAGGGGCTGTTTTTGTTTTAAAATATGAACTTTCTATATTTTTGTAAAATATGAAGCAGTATCATACCCAGC
>JAZODQ010000068.1:0-2231 GCA_045597105.1 Acetatifactor sp. | reverse complement strand
ATGTGCACCGATGGGATTAAAATAACGCAGCAAAATCACGTTCCACTCATTATCTGCCTTCTGGATATCACTCAGAATCTGCTCCAGCATGGACTTGGTCCAGCCATAAGGATTGGTGCACTGACCCTTAGGACATTCTTCTGTGATGGGAATAAACGCCGGGTTGCCATACACTGTAGCACTGGAAGAAAAGATCATATTTTTCACGCCATGCTGTCTCATTACATCTACCAGGGTCAAAGTACCTGCAATATTATTTTCATAATATTCCCAGGGCTTTGCCACGGACTCACCTACCGCTTTCAGTCCCGCAAAATGAATAACTCCATCTATTTTTTCTTTATCAAAAATCTCATTCAGCGCTACTCTGTCCAAGATATCCGCCTTATAAAAGGGCACCTTTTTACCGGTAATTTGCGCCACTCTCTCCAAGGATTTCTCACTGGAATTACTTAAGTTATCCAGCACGACTACATCATAACCTGCTTCCTGCAGCTCTACTACTGTATGGCTGCCGATATATCCGGCTCCGCCTGTTACCAATATTGTCATATTCCCTCCGTTCCGAAGCACTGCCAACACAACTGATCCCTACTTACTCCACTCTGTCAGACATTCAATTCCCTGCGCCTACAGAGTCACACCATTCTTTTCCAGCAACGCTCTTGCGCTCTCTACAGAATCCACTCCTGTTTTGTTTTTAATCGGTGCAAATTCCTTATTTCTCACTACTTCAAAGGGCAGACAGCTGTCCAACTGATGAATCATATCCAGCACCAGACCTTCAAATTTGTAGCCATTGGGCTCTTCAGGCTTTATCAGCTCACCTGCCTCATTGATATAAGGGATTTTCTTCTCCACGATATGCAGGGGCATATTGGAGGCCATCATCTGCTCCAGGTCATCCTCTTTAAATAAATAGTTCAGAATTACGCCGAAGTTGTATGCAGGGTCACCCTTCTCATCCTTTGCATTCATCAGTTCCTCTGTCAATTCATAATACTCTACGATAGAAGGCTTACCGTCCTCTAAGCACATTACGCCCACCTTTTCGTCAGGCGCAGCCTTGCGCACTACCTTAGAACCTACCACACAGTTTCTCTGAATGGTAGCACCGATAAAGCAAGGATCTGCAATACGCTGCAATACATTGTCCACTGCAAATACATTCAGCCACTCAATACCTTCTTCATGTATCAGATCAAGCAATCCGTTGTTTTTCATGGAAACGAACCAGCCACCGTTTCCGTTGGGAGATGTGGATAGCTGATATTTGGATTCCATGTAAATCTTACCCTCATAATCGGTTGCAGCTGCCATCTCCTGCATAAAGAAATGCACGTACTCCGCCTTATAACCGAAGTAGTCATGCTCCTTCAAAAATGCCACGGTTGCCTCATGATTTTTATCACTGGTCATAACAAACAGATGCACCCATGCATCCGCCTGACGCACTACATCCATCAGATTATTAATCAGACACTCAAATATGTACAACTCTCTGGTAATACCCACATTATACATACCCTTGGGATTATCAGAACCCAGTCTAGTACCCATACCACCGGCCAGCAATACAGCACCTACTTTGCCTGCACGAATCGCTTCGATACCGGTAGCGGTAAAACTCTCCTTATTCGCCTCAATTTCGCTCAGTTCCATAGCTGCCAAAGGTGTAATAACACCTTTTTTCGCAATATCTTCCTTATTGTGGCAAGCAGCCAATATACTCATATCCGTAGCATCTATCTGCGCCAGAAGCGCCTGCTGCTGTTCTGCAGTCAACTCTCCGTAATATTTTAATACATGTTCCTGGCCATACTCTTTACACTTAGCCTGTGCCTGTTCAAAAGTCATCTCTCATGTCCTCTCTTCTCATTATTCGCATGCGTTTTCACATGTATGGTCATTATTCCGCTTCCGTCAGCATCTCCCTTTGACCACTGTTTGCATTATATACAAAAAAACCGGCCAGCGCAATGCACCTACCGGCTTTTTAAATATTTCCTAAGATTTCCTATCCTCTTTTCTACAGTATCTTCAGGTCTTCTTAATCTTACATGCAAAATCATCTGCTACTGGTGCTGATATTTCTCCTTCGTCGCCATACCTCCCCTTATGTGCCTCTCCGATTTATTCACATCCAATACCTTTCTGGCCTCCTTGGCCAGTGTAGGGTTAATCCGAACCAATCGCTCCGTTACGTCCTTATGTACGGTACTCTTACTCAC
>JAZODQ010000067.1:0-2754 GCA_045597105.1 Acetatifactor sp. | reverse complement strand
AACAGTAAGTATCAGCTGATTAACGATATTATTATCAGCAGAAATATGGCGGATTACACCACCATGGATCATTTGCTGGATGAATATTTTTATAAAGAGTTTTTGAACACCCGCATATTTGAGGTGTTATAAAGGTGATTTCGGAATTACCCCCATTACCGGATGGAAAGGAGGAGAAGTGTTGAAACTGGGCAGTAGCGTAAAATATATTATCGGATATGACATAAGTGATGATTTTTCACAAATCAGTTATTGTCAGGTTGGAAGTGACCATGTGGAAACACTTTCTTCGGTGGCAGGTGAGGAGAATTATCGTATTCCCACTGTTTTGTGTAAAAAGCAGGGAGTAAATCAATGGTTTTACGGGAACGAGGCTCTGCGGATTGAGCCGGAGGAAGGTATTTTGCTCAGGGATTTACTGAAACTGGCTGTGGATGGTGAAATAGTGCTGGTGGAAGGAAAAGAATACGACCCGGTGGCCCTCCTTACCCTTTTTGTAAAAAGAAGTATGGGACTACTCGCGCAGCTTGGTGACAATGCCAAAATTGATTCCCTTATTTTCACCTGTAAAAATATGCAACCGGAAGTTCTTGAGGTGCTGGGTAAAGTGGTGTCCGGTATAAAGTTCGGAACGGACAAGGTGTATTTTATCAGTCATACGGAGAGTTATTACTACTACATGCTCTATCAGCAGGAGGATTTGTGGAAGTTTAAATCAATCTTGTTTGATTATCATGCTGGATGCAATGGACTGACGGTGTATGAACTGGAGGGTAACAGACGTACCACACCGGTGGCAGTATTTGTGGACCGGAAGGAATACAGATTGCAATATACGGCAGATGCCGCGGTTATTCAGGAGCAGGTAAATACACAGATGCGGGAAAGGCTGGAGGAGCAGTTCCTGACTGTTGTCAAAGAAGTGTGTGTCAACAAAATGATATCCTCAGTGTATCTGATCGGTGATGGATTTGACGGTGACTGGATGCAGGAGTCCCTGAGGTATTTGTGCAAGGGACGCAGAGTATTCAGAGGAAACAATCTGTTCAGTAAGGGAGCCTGCTATTATATGCTGGAGAGAACTATGCCCAGCAAGGCAGGGGAGGAAAATGTTCTGCTGGGACAGGATAATCTGCGGGCAAATGTAGGCATGACAGTTTACAGACAAGGACAGGAGTCTTATCTGGCACTGATGGATGCGGGCGCGAAATGGTTTGAGGCAGAAAATACCGTGGAATTTTATCTGCAGGAAGGCAATAGTGTGGAACTATTGATTACGCCCCTGACGGAATACAGAGGACACCAGGTGAAGATACCGCTGACGGAATTACCCGGAGATATCAGCCGCATCAGAATGCATCTTTTTTTCAGGGAAGAGAATGTGCTGGTGGCGGAGTTTGAGGATTTGGGCTTCGGCGAACTGAGACCGGCTACAGGACAGGTGTGGCAGGAAGAAATAAAAATTTACTGAAAGAATTAGGAGGCTTGAATGCGGGCAAGTATTTGTGTAGGTGACTATGCCAAAACTCCATATGTGATAGAAGAACTGGACCTTCGTGTATACAGCATGGAGGAACTGTGTTATTGTCTGCGTGAAAATGCCTTTTTACTGGATATTTCCCTGATGAAGGATGGGCTTGTAAATTGGATTGGGAAGGAATGCGGACTGTCGCAGCTGGCACATATTCTCCATCCGATGATTCACAAGCAGGGGTCTTTAAGTGCATTTGTACTGGCGATTATGGAATATACCGGACTATACGACGGTAATGTACTGGGTCAGGTGGAACAGGTGCTGAAAAAGGGTTCCGGACTCAGCAATATCGAAAGACGCAAGAGTCAGGTTGACTTTTTGATAGGTAAGAAAAAGTATGTGGCTGCCATAAGAGGGTACGATGATTTGCTTGACAGATGGCAGGAAGATGAGCGAAAAGGCAGGCGGGTACCCGGAAGTAAAACCTATGCTGATATTTTGCATAATAAAGGTGTTGCGCTGTGCGGTATGATGCGGTATGAAGAAGGCTTCCGGTGTTTTAAGGAAGCGTATACCGTGTGTCAGGAGACAGTGTATCTGCGGGCTATGCTGATTGCACAACGTATGCAATTGAATGATAAGGAATATGTGGCTTTTACCCAGCAGTATCCGGAGTGCTATGAGTTGTCGCTGCATCTGGAAAAGGAACTGGAAGAATGTCGTGAACTGTGGCAACAGCAGTCTGAATTTGTCAGGTTAGAGGAGCGTAAGGCATATCGACAGGGTAACGAAAGCCGGAAATATTACGAAGAAAATGACCATATTACGAAGATGATTAAAAATCAGTATCGTTTCACCATAAGTGAATAGAAGGTGTGAAGGCTTATGAGTTTTTGGAGCAAACTGTTTAACAGGAAAAAGAAAAATACTGACCGGCAGACAGAATGGGATCAGGTTGTATATATTCGTGACGATGTGGACTTTAGGGATGAGGTTCAGCGGAGCAGATATATTATCAGTTGTCTGGAGCAAATTGCGGAAGCTTCCAAAGAAGTAAGGCTGCTTACCGGAGAATATAACCAGGTAACCTCCAGTCTGATGGATCTGGATGAAGTGGAACAATTGCCTGCCCAGGAGAAAGAAGAGCTGGAAAGAGTTGCAAACCGCCTGGTGGCCCTGGAAAAAGAACGGGCTGATTTCCGGGAGAGAAAGAATTATATGTCCGATGGTGATTACCAGGAGATGAAAAGTCGTGAGGACTCCGTGGAGGAAGGCATCAG
>JAZODQ010000066.1:0-14194 GCA_045597105.1 Acetatifactor sp. | reverse complement strand
TTACGATTACGTTTGACATGCTTACACCCGACCTCCCTTCAGTCCCTCTAGTATCATGACTGATTGGGTTATTATTATGCGTTTATCTCTTCGCACACATTGATATTATATCACACTTTTTTTATCCGTCAACTATTTTTTGCGGATATTCAAGTGATATTTCTTTTTACCTAGTTAATCTGGCTCTCCAGTACCTTGGCAGCCTCTGCAATAGCATCGGGAATACCTGCAGGATTCTTACCGCCGGCCTGTGCCATATTGGGACGACCGCCGCCGCCACCGCCAACAAGTGCTGCGATACCCTTTATCAGGTTACCTGCATGAGCGCCTGCATCCAGTGCCTGCTGTGTAGCCATGGCAACCATATTTACCTTGCCGTCCTGATTGGACAGAATGACTATCACACCTTCACCCAGCTTATCCTTCAGCTGATCTCCCAAGTCACGCAGACCATTCATATCTACACCGTCCACGCTGGTAGCAAGCATTTTTACGCCCTTCACTTCCACTACCTGGTCCATAACATCGCCAAGTGCATCCTTTGCAGCCTTGCTCTTTAAGGATTCGTTCTCAGACTGCACACTCTTCAGCTCAGCCAATACATGCTCGCATCTCTCAACCAGTGCTGCAGGAGTGGTCTTCATCACCTTTGCTGCATCTTCCAACTGCTTTTCAATGTTCTTGTAGTAAGCAAATACGCCCTTGCCGGTCAGCGCTTCGATACGACGTACGCCTGCCGCCACACCGTTCTCAGAGATAATCTTAAATGCATTGATGGTAGAGGTATTACCCACATGGGTACCACCACAGAATTCGATGGAGAAATCGCCCATCTTTACCACACGTACGGTCTCACCGTACTTCTCTCCAAACAGTGCCATTGCACCGGTCTTCTTTGCTTCCTCTATGGTCATAACTTCGGTTACAACAGGAATTGCCTCAGCAATCTTCTCGTTTACAAGATTCTCTACCTTTTCCAGCTCCTCAGCAGTCAATGCTGCGAAGTGGCTGAAGTCAAAACGAAGTCTCTCACCATCTACGTAGGAACCGTTCTGTTCTACATGACTGCCCAGTACCTCACGCAACGCTTTCTGCAGCAAGTGGGTTGCACTGTGGTTCTTACAGGTGTCACTTCTACGGCTGCTGTCTACGGAAAGTTCCGCAATATCGCCTACCTTCAGCATACCCTTGGTTACGGTACCGATATGTCCTACCTTACCGCCTAAGAGTTTCACGGTATCCTTTACCTGGAACTCGCCGTCCTTGGTGCAAATCACACCGATATCTCCGTTCTGACCACCCATGGTAGCATAGAAAGGAGTCTCCTTCACGATAATCGTACCGTTCTGACCGTCGGTAAGTGCTTCTACCAGCTCTGTTTCGGTAGTCAGTACTGTAATCTCAGACTGGGCCTGTAATTTATCATAACCGATGAACTCAGTGGTGATTGCCGGATCAATGGACTCGTATACGGTCACATCCGCACCCATGTAATTGGTCACCTTACGTGCCTTACGTGCAGTTTCCTTCTGCTTCTGCATGCATACACCAAAGCCTGCATGATCGATAGTGAAGCCCTTCTCTGCCAGAATTTCCTCTGTCAAATCAGTAGGGAAACCATAGGTATCATAAAGCTTAAATGCATTCTCACCGGATAACTCGGTGGTGCCTGCAGCTTTCATCTCCTCTTCCATCTCTGCTAAGATGGACAGCCCCTGATCGATGGTCTTGTCAAATTTATCCTCTTCCTGGGTAAGTACGGTGAGAATGAAATCCTGCTTTTCATCCAGCTCAGGATAACCGTCCTTACACTCTGCAATAACAGTATTGCTTAAGTTTGCAAGAAACTTACCTTCAATACCCAATAATCTGCCATGTCTTGCAGCACGACGGATCAAACGACGA
Organism: Acetatifactor sp.; assembly: GCA_045597105.1. Taxonomy (GTDB): domain Bacteria; phylum Bacillota; class Clostridia; order Lachnospirales; family Lachnospiraceae; genus Acetatifactor. The sequence continues at coordinate 12,289 of JAZODQ010000066.1, read as the reverse complement.
AGTACATATCCGCGTCCTTCATTGGAAGGCATGATACCGTCACTAATCATAAAGGTCGAAGAACGGATATGATCGGTAATCAGACGGATGGATACATCCTTTGCAGCATCAGTCTGATAGGTTACGCCTGCTATTTCACAGATGCGGTCACGAATGGCCTTCATGGTATCTACATCAAATACGGAATCCACATCCTGTACTACTACTGCCAGACGCTCCAGCCCCATACCGGTATCGATATTCTTCTGGGTCAGCTCTGTGTAATTACCCTTACCGTCGCTTTCGAACTGGGTAAACACGTTATTCCATACTTCCATGAAACGGTCACAGTCACAGCCAACCTTACAGTCAGGCTTACCGCAACCATACTTAATACCTCTGTCATAATAAATCTCGGAACAGGGGCCGCAGGGACCTGCACCATGCTCCCAGAAATTATCACATGCACCGTTTTCATCACGGTAGAAACGGGTAATCTTCTCTGCAGGCACACCGATTTCCTTCACCCAGATATCAAATGCCTCATCATCCTCACAATAAATGGAAGGATACAGGCGCTCGGGCTCCATACCGATTACCTCAGTCAAAAACTCCCAGCTCCATGCGATAGCTTCATGCTTGAAGTAATCACCAAAGGAGAAATTACCCAGCATTTCAAAGAATGTCAGGTGACGTGCAGTCTTACCTACATTCTCAATATCACCTGTACGTACACACTTCTGACAGGTTGTCACTCTGCGTCTGGGTGGAATCTCCTGACCGGTAAAATAGGGCTTTAAGGGAGCCATACCGGAGTTAATGATTAACAAGCTGTTATCATTATGAGGAATCAGGGAAAAACTCTTCATTTTTAAATGCTCCTTGCTCTCAAAGAAGTCAAGGTACATTCTTCTCAGTTCATTTACACCATATGCTTTCATGGTTGTTTCCTCCAAAAATTTGCAATTAATTCAATTAGAATATTATAGAAGTTAATCAGGGACTTGTCAAATGTTTTAACCATTTACGGTATACCTACTCATCTTCTTCCTCTAAAAAGTCATTTAACTCTTCTCTGGTCCTGCGAATCTCCTCATGATCACCGCTTTTCAGCGCCGCTTCAAAGGCAGTCAGATAATGATCCAGATTCTTTCTTCTGGTTCCCAGGGATTCTTCATACATTCTTTCCGCACGAAGAAGTGCCAGACGATTTTCCTCGTAATCCCTTGGCTGAATCTTCAGATAAGCCAGTTCTTCCATGCGCTTGGCGATTTCTTCATCAGTCATCTGATTATCCTGTCCTTTGATAATCATTTTGCGGCTCTGCCCAGTGGACACCACCTTCACTTCCACCTCCAGCAGGGAATTAATATCGTATGTATAAGTCACATCCACAGATTCCCTGCCCTTAAGTGCCTTTGGAATATCCACCTGTAACTCACCCAGATATAAATTATTTCGTGCAAAACGGCTCTCGCCCTGTAACACACGCACTCTGATTTTGTCCTGATTATCGCGAACCGTATATAACCGCTCCGTGTGGCTGGCAGGAATCACTGTATTACGCTCTATAATCGGGCAAAAGCGCCCATCCTCGAACTTACCTTCTTCATACTCAACCACCACTTCCGTTCCCAGGGTGAAAGAGCAGACATCGGTCAGAATAACTTCTTTTACCTCTTCTCTGCGTTCCTTCATGGCAGCCTGCACTGCCGCGCCAAGGGCCACAGTTTCATCAGGATTCAGATTCGTATCCGGGAACTTACGGAACAACCTGATCATAAAGTCTCTTACAATAGAAAGCCTGGTTGCACCGCCGATTAGAATCACTTCATCAATATCGCTCAGTTTCAGCCCTGCGTCTGCCAGACTCTTCTTTACCGGCTCGCGAATTTTCATCAACAGTTCGTTACATGCTTCCTCGTATTCCTTGTAGGTAATTTCTGCTTCCTTGGTCTCTTCTTCCTTACAAATCAAGGACATTTTCACCTTATCTGCATCATTTATTGCAATTTTCGCCTTTTCAGCCTGTCTGTAGAGACGAACCTGCTCCTTTTCCGTCAAATTCTGTATCTGCAGCTTGGTTTTTTGCAGGAAAAGCTTTGCCATCACCTCAGTAAAATCCTCGCCGCCCAGATAATTATCACCGGCAACCGCTCTTACCTCCAGAATATTGTGATACAGTTCCAAAACCGATACGTCAAAGGTACCTCCGCCTAAATCAAATACCAGAAACCGGGTATCCTTGGTCTTATCATACAGACCATAAGCAACTGCCGCAGCGGTAGGCTCAGAAATCATTCGTTCCACCTTAAGTCCTGCCAGTTCACCGGCACGCTTGGTAGCCTTACGCCTTTTGTCATCAAAATAGGCCGGTACACTGATGACCGCCTCTGTCACTTCTTCTCCCAGGTAGCTTTCCGCATCCTCTTTCAGCGCACGAAGCACCATGCTGGATAATTCCTCCGGTTTAAACTTCCTGCCGCTGAGTACATACTCTCTTTCCGTACCCATGCTTCTTTTGAAGGTCTGGGCCACACTGTCGGGATACAGGCTCATACGCTCCCTGGCAGTTTCACCCACATATACATTCCCTTCTTCGTCCACACTTACCACGGAAGGGGTCAGATTCTTTCCCAACCTGTTGGGAATAATCTTAGGACCTTCCTCTGTAAAATAAGCAATCAGACTGTTTGTTGTTCCTAAATCAATTCCAACTATCATCTTAACTTCCTTTAATTATTTTTAATCCTCTCGCCTCTTGCAAAAAATCTTTTCAAACGCAAAAGGGTACTTTCCTTCTCATCCTGCCGTCCCTGGTTTTCATATCGATTCTTAATAGCAAGCATATACTCATCCAAAGGTTGCTTTTGCAAATTACGTTCAACTCTCGCCATTGCCTCTTCCTTTTGACCTGTCCTGAGCATATAAAGAATTCGTACAGCCTCCAGCTCCTTACACAGACAATAGGTACAGAAATAGCAAATGGTTGTATCCTTTTCACGCTCCAGTATTTCCTGCAACTCTTTGTCAGAAGCAGTATAATACCTGCTCAAAAAGATTTTCTGCAGCTTTGCCTTCTGCATTTCATGCATATCCTTAGTGCCTTCGGCCTCTTCCTTTGCATTAATTTCCATCAGCTTTGCTGCGTAATGTCTGCCCAGTTCCTCTTGTCCATACAAAATACACGTAAAAATCAAATCCGCATAACCATAATCTTTGCCTTTTTTCTTAACAGCCTTAATTTCTCTTTCAAAACTCTCTATTGCCTTATGGCCATCACCAAAAACCAGCTCCTGCCACGCCATGCTGTCATAAAACCTTCTGTATTCTTCCGTTTCCAGAGACACTTTTCCGGCTATTATTGCCTTACTCCACTGCTGTAAGGTCAAACGGGCCCTTTCCTCTTGCTTAGTCACTCTAAAAATCTCAGCCAGTTCTTCATATCGCTGAAAATCCTTAGGATATGCTTTATTAATCACTGCTACAGCCTCATCTGTCTGACCGCAGTTTGCGAGAATCATGGCATAACGACGCATATAGTACTGGTCTTCTCTAATCTTTTCACCACCTACGCGCAGCACCTGCTCATAGGCTTGTTTTGCCATATTGGAAAGCCCCAGCAATGAATATAAATCTCCCATATCCGCATAAGGACGAACATATTCCTCTTCATAATACAAAATCGCCATCTTTTTGCAAATAAGCGCTGCTTCATATTTTCCCTGAAGCATATACATATATGCCAATGCATTATATGCATAAGGGTTAGAAGGTTCTTCCAGCAATGCTTTTTTAAAGTCATTTTCTGCTTTTTCATACTCGCCGGCTTCCCGATAATAAAGTCCACGCTCCATCAGCAGATAAGCTCCCGGATAATGATAAAGATACTCTGTGATAATGGAAAGTCCTTCTTCATAACCTTCCCGATTACCTGCTTCCAGCCTGGCCATATACTTTGCGCGGAACTCTTTGATCTTTTGATTCATTTCCTGGCTTTCCATCACTGTGTGACTCATCTGATAGCAGTATGCATCCAAAAAATCACTCTTTATACCGGCCTGTTGTGCATCATTCAGTATCCTTTCCAAATCCTCCGTATATTTCAAATCCAGATATACCTTGGCAATCTTTTCATAGGGCAAATCATAATCCGGATAATAACGGATACACATATAACCGTTTTCAACCACTCCCCGTGCATCCCACATATGGCCGTAGGCTTTCTGTGCAATGGCATAGGCGGCATAAACCTGATACTCTTCTATCAGTCTTGTTGTGATTTCCAAACATTTCTCGTATTCACCCATATCAATATAAATCTGCGCCTTTTCCAGACTCATATTAATACCCGGCTTATCCCCCTTCAGGCGATCCATTCTTTCCACTGTCTCTATTGCTTTATCCAGATAAGCCTTATCTTTCAGTCCCAGCTTATGATAGCTATGCAAGCGAATGGCAAGTGACTGGCCGATTCTGTCCTCATCCGCTTCACGCTCTTTTTTCTGTTCCTCGCCCTGCTCTCCTGCCAGTTTCTTTTGTAAAGTTTCTTCCCACAGCTCTGCCATTCGAATGGCTTCTCTAAAATCTGCCCCTTCCACATAGAGTTTCGTAAGCAAACCGTTATATTCCGCTACTTTTTCTGCAGGAACGATGGATTCCAGTTCTTTTGCCAGAGCAATTCCTTTTGCATATCTGCCATCCTGCAAATAACAAAATCCCAGTTCTACACCGCTTTCATAATCCTTTTGCGCATTATACTTTTCCAAAAGTTCCTGCTCTAATTCCCGATTTATTTTAAGAAGCAGCTCATGAAATTCATCATTATCTCCCCCAAGGGCCAACACTTCCTCTGCACATACCTTTGCATCCTGGTAACGTTCTTTTTCAAAATACCACTGAGTAAGACGTACATTGGCCATATAGTGCTGCTCATTAATGTTTTTCTTTATTGCTTCATAAATTTCTACAGCCTCTTCTTTGTGTTCATTTCTCCACAGCAGTTCTGCTCCATTAAAAGAGACCATAATATCTCTATCATACTTCTTCCACAGATTCAGCATCCACTGCACAGCCTCATCTGTCTTGCCCTGCTGTTCCCATAACCAGGCTCTGATATACTCCATGGAAGGATGATAAATCTCCAAATCATCTGCATTTTTAAGAAATTCTTCTACCTGCTCCGGCTGTTCCTCTCTGATTGCCTGCCAACAACGCTCCATATACTGTATGAATAAATCGTAATGGGCATCGGTAGCTCCTTCAAACTGTTCGAATACAAGATCCTCACCCTGTCTGCAGCGATTCAGCAAATAATTCACAAAATCGCCGGGAAACTGTTCTCTGAGCTCAGTATTGTTATCTGTAATATGTATTTTTTCATCCAAAAGCTTCCATACATCAGTGGGCAGCTTATAATTGTCCATCAAAAACCGAAGTAACTTGAAACGACAGTTTTCCTCCTCCTCAAGAGACAGGAAAATATCCTCTTCAAACAATTTATTCCAGCATGCTACATCCCGGCGACTGTTTATATTGCCATAAATCTCCGCCGCCTTCTGTACCCACAGTCCGGAAGGTGTGGTATCTTCCTCCTGTACCTCTTCCTCATCCGTGGTTTTAGCGTACATACATGCCTCTTCATAGGCTGCTCTCAGTCTTTTAAAGCCTTCCGGATTGTCCTCCGGATTGGTAACTGACAGTTTTTCACGATATGCCTGCTTAATGGCAGCCTCATCCTTTGTTTCCTCTATCCCCAATACCTGAAAAATTTCGATTACTTCCATACTTTCTCTCCATTCATATAGTCACTTAAACGTCCCCGACTATTATATCACAAGTTCTGCCTATCGTATTATATTTTCTACAAATACAAGCCAACACCGTTTCACACATAAACACAAAAGGGAGCAGAATGCCTTCTGCTCCCTTAACATACGAATCAAGCTTAAAATGTAAACTTATCTGCAAAATAAGCATCCAAATCTGCAATAGCAACTCTCTCCTGCTCCATGGAATCACGGAAACGAACAGTTACACAACCGTCAGTCTCGGATTCAAAGTCATAAGTAACACAGAAAGGAGTACCGATTTCATCCTGACGACGATATCTCTTACCGATATTTCCTCTGTCATCAAATTCGCAGTTATACTTCTTGGATAATTCCATGAAAATCTTCTCTGCGCCTTCGTTCAGCTTCTTAGAAAGAGGCAGCACACCAATCTTAACAGGTGCAAGTGCAGGATGGAAACGCAGAACGGTACGCATATCGCCACCCTCTAATTCCTCTTCGTCATAAGCAGCACACAGGAATGCCAGAACTACACGGTCAGCACCCAGTGAAGGCTCTACTACGTAAGGTACGTATTTTTCTTTCTTCTCGTCATCAAAGTAGGACATATCCTCACCGGATACATTCTGATGCTGTGTCAGGTCATAATCGGTTCTGTCAGCGATACCCCAAAGCTCGCCCCATCCGAAGGGGAATAAGAACTCGATATCGGTGGTACCCTTACTATAGAAACACAGTTCCTCAGGGCTGTGGTCACGGAGACGGATTTCATCCTCCTTCATACCAAGTGCCAATAACCAGTCACGGCAGAAGCCTCTCCAATACTGGAACCACTCCATATCAGTACCGGGCTCACAGAAGAACTCTAACTCCATCTGCTCAAACTCTCTGGTACGGAAAGTGAAGTTACCGGGAGTAATCTCATTACGGAAGGACTTACCGATCTGACCGATACCAAAAGGAATCTTCTTACGGGAAGTTCTCTGTACGTTCTTGAAGTTTACAAAAATACCCTGCGCTGTTTCGGGTCTTAAATATACAGTGTTCTTAGCATCCTCGGTTACACCCTGGAAGGTCTTGAACATCAGGTTGAACTGACGGATATCGGTGAAATTATGCTTACCACAGGTAGGACAGGGAATATTATGCTCTTCCACAAATTCCTTCATCTGTTCATTGGTCCATGCATCTACGCTTTCATTCAGCGTAATATCCTTTTCAGCACAGAAGTCCTCAATCAGTTTATCTGCACGGAAACGCTCATGACACTCCTTACAATCCATCAAAGGATCGGAGAAACCGCCCAAATGTCCGCTGGCTACCCATGTCTGAGGGTTCATTAAGATTGCACAGTCTACACCTACATTATAAGGGTTCTCCTGCACAAACTTCTGCCACCATGCTCTCTTTACATTATTCTTCAGCTCAACACCCAGATTACCATAATCCCAAGTATTTGCCAAACCACCGTAAATCTCAGAACCGGGGTATACAAAACCTCTTGCTTTGGCCAGTGCCACGATTTTTTCCATTGTCTTTTCCATAACTTCAATTCCTCTCATTCTGTGAATCTTAATGCTAATTATTATAACTTTATTACCTGCTTATTTCAAGCACATTTCCAATATTTCTAACGCCTTAAAGCGTTTTTCCACATGCGTATCCATATATTGCTTCATAATCCTCCGAATTTCTCCCAGTACTTCATTTGAAACAGCAAATGTATATAGTTTTTCGATGCTTGAAGAAACAATATATTGTAATGCATACACCGTAGAATCGCAAACACGAATTCCATCTGGTGCAATCCCCTGACATTCTTCGCAAATAAATCCATGATTCCGACTGCTGAATACCATTTTCCGCTCATCGACCCCACAATTTGCACAGCGAAATACTTCTGGAGCTTCTCCTTGGATTACCAGCGTCTTGAGTTCAAATATGTATCTCACTAGCTCTCGGTCAAATTTTCCAGAAGCCAGTGCTCTCATCGTTTGATACAGCAGTTTTAGCATCTCTTTTTCATCATTGTATTCTCTTGTATAATAGTCCGCGATTTCCATGAAATAGAACCCGTAATATGCGCTCTCAAAATCGGTGTTGAATTCCATAAAATAATTCAAAATATGCGCTTGCATCACATTATGGGATGTCCTTCCTTCATAAAGTTCGAACTCCCCAAAGGAAAAAGGATTGGTCACACCCATTAGTGGACTGTTCTGACGCCTTGCACCTTTGGCAAAAGCAGAAATCTTTCCTTTCTCCTTTGTCAGAATCACAATCCGTTTGTCATATTCACCGATAGGAACTGCGGACAGTATCATCCCGGTCACTTTTATTGACTGATTCAACTGCGCTCTCTCCCACTTTACTGTTTTCTGTGTTTATCTGGATTCCTTTATAAGATAAGTAATCCACAACACTTCCTGTCTTTTCAAATGTTACCCATAAATCTTTATCTGCCATGTGAACTTCCTCCCTTTTACAAGGTTAGAATCTCCACCTAACATTTTCTCATACTGAAAGTATCTACCAGTTCTTACAATTCATCCTTGGTATATCCAAAGTTCTTGATTAGAAAATCGCTATCACGCCAGTCTTTCTTTACCTTTACCCAAAGTTGCAGATTGACTTTCATCTCCAACATTCTTTCAATTTCAAACCTGGCAGTACTTCCGATTTTCTTTAGCATCGATCCTTGCTTTCCAATAATAATTCCCTTGTGTGAATCTCTCTCGCAAATAATCGTCGCATCAATATCCACGATCTTTCTCCGATAATTCATCTTATCAATAGCTACCGCAATACCATGTGGAATCTCATCATTCAAACAATGGAGTGCTTTCTCACGAATGAGTTCGGAAACAATCTGGCGTTCTGGTTGATCCGTAATCGTATCTTCGTCATAAAATTGCGGACCATATGGCAAATACTTCAAAATCACTTTTACCAGTTCATCTGTATTCTCACCGCTTCTCGCAGATACCGGCACAATTGCTGCAAAATCATAAATCTTTTGATATGCATCAATAAAAGTCAAAACTTCTTCTTTTTTCACCATATCCACCTTGTTAATCACTAACACCACTGGCGTTTTCACTTTTTTCAATTGCTCTGCGATATGCTGTTCACCAGCACCAATAAATGTAGATGGCTCCACCAGCCAAAGCACTACGTCCACTTCGTTAAGCGTGCGTTCTGCCACATTTACCATATATTCCCCGAGCTTATTTTTTGCCTTGTGTATCCCCGGCGTATCCACAAACACAATCTGCCCTTCTTCTTTCGTGAGTACCGTCTGGATGCGATTTCTGGTGGTCTGCGGTTTGTTTGACGTAATCGCAATTTTCTGCCCAATCAAATGATTCATCAATGTAGATTTCCCCACATTTGGTCTTCCAATTAAAGTTACAAATCCTGATTTGTAATCTGCTCTCATATGTTCTCCTTCATACCTAGAATAAGTCCCTTACTTCTCCAAATAGTTCTTTTTGTGCCTCAATTTTTTCTTCATTTCCAATGACACAAATTTGATCACATTTCAAAACTGCCTCCACGCTTTCTGCCAGATTTCGAATATCTTCTTGTGAGGCATTCAAGATTTCCATTCTTTCTTTGCGTATCATTTCCTCTGATACACGATTCATATAAAGATTCATCGAACGGTCACCTTTGGTAGCTGGTGTCATCGGTCGGTCAATTCCACTGATTGTTCCAATGATATACTTTGTCATATCTCGTTCTGATACAGTAAACTCGCGAAGATATGCTGGAACTCCCTCATAAATGGCATTGGTCTTTTCCAGATTTGGATCTCGGTAAGACACAAAATATCCCTCGCCTAATCTTGAAAAACTGCTCATACATCCATAGGCACCGCCTTTCACGCGCACATTTTGCCACAAATATTCATAGCCCATAATGACGCGCAAGATTTGAAATGCACCCGTATAAGAATATCCCGCATCAATAAAGTTACCCGCACGTGCAACATACTGCACTTTGGAAGCTGTCTTCAAACCTTCATTTCTTTTTTTGCAATGGAGAATACAAGCACTTTGCTCCACCTTTTCTGCAAACAGCGCTTCTTTTAATCGTGGGATTTGTAATTCAAGTTGGAAAAGTCCCTCTCTCTCAGCCGTAAAACTTACCATCATATTGCCGCTGCGGAAAATCTGCTTTGACAATTTTATGAGCGTAGACATTAACATTTCTTTTTCTTCTTCGAAATGTTCTTCTATTCTTTTTACAACTTCATAATACTCAATGCCATTCGTTAAATCTTTAAATTTAGACAATGGTGACGTATATGCTAACGCACGTCCAGCAGCCGTCGCATGTCCAGACGACTGAAAGCGCATCTGAAGACGAGATTTTGTCATAGCAAGTATCTCTTTCAAGCGCTTTTCATCTCTCAAATTGGACTTTGTCAAAATCTCCTTCATCATAGCAAAGGCGATTGGCAACTTATCGTACAGCGCCTTTGATTTCATCTCAAATGTAGCACGGAAATCTTTTTCTTCGACTTTTGTCACATCTGGATACAATTCAATACTGGTCGAAATTCCACCCGTGTACATATTGATTTCATTGAACAATTCGCCATACTCGTAGTTTTCTGTGTCAATAATACCTAAAACTGCTTGCAGCATTCCCACATACGGTAACTCATCTTCTGAAACCCCTGACAAATCAAACAGCAAATCCACATAACCAATTCCATTGGTATCAATATTGTGATATACCACAAGTGTGTCATCTATCGTGAGTTCCTCGTTTTGAATCGGTGCAATTTCCCGAGAGATATCACTCCGCTCTAACACAGGTATCTTTTCTACATCCTCTGGTTTTTCTTCCGCTTCCTGATATTCCACAAGCGCATTTGTGGCTGCCACAAGTGCCTTGATTTCCCCATCACTAAGAGATGCCTTGTAGGCAGCCAACTTTTCTTCTAAAAGCTTATCCATCTTTGCTGTGCGACCTTTTTCTGGTTTCACTGTTACAATCGCACCATGGGTATTATCTAACACGTAAGTTTGAATCAGATTTTCAAAATATCTTGTGCCGATTTGTTCTTTCAAGAAATCGTAGGTAGCAATGGCATCCAAATGAACAAATGGCTTATTTTCATCATAAAGCCAACTGTCAAAAATCTGTAGACCATACTCTAATCCCTTTGGAAATGAACCAAAGTCTGCTTCTCGATAGCGGAATTCGTGGTAATGAATCCCTGCTTCAATGGACTTTTTATCAATTCCTTTTTCCACAATCTCGCTCAAGGTATCTTCAATGATTTTTATAAACGCATTCTTTTGCTCTAGATTCGCATTCTTCGCTACAATCGAAAAAATTGGCTGATAAATTCCATTATCATAAGAGCCCAAAATATCTTTTCCGATTCCCGCATCCACAAGGGCCTTCTTAAGCGACGCGCCTGGCGCCGACAAAAGGGCATAATCCAACACTTCAAACGCCAAGTATAGTTCTCGGTCCAGACTCGTACCAATCACCTTATTATAAGACAAATACGTGTTATCTTCTTCCGATTCACTACTGCTAATCGAATACGACTGTTCTATCTCTTTCATAGTAGCAAATGGTTGTTGCAACTCGATCTTCGAATCAATCTCCATCGTATCAAAGGCAGACAAATACATTTCATCTAACCACTGCAGTTTTTCCACGAAATCCATATCTCCGTAAAGATAAATGTAGCTATTTGACGGATGATAATATTTCTTGTGAAAATCCAAGAATTGCTCATACGTAAGATTTGGAATACATTCTGGGTCTCCACCAGATTCATTTGCATAGCAAGTATCTGGAAACAGCGAGTTAAGAATCACGCGGTCAAGAACTCCCTCTGGAGACGAAAATGCTCCTTTCATTTCATTGTAAACAACTCCATTATAAGTGAGTGCATCGTCTTCTGATTCTAACTGATAACTCCAGCCCTCTTGTTTAAAAATCTCCTCGTGCCGATAAATATTTGGATAGAAAACTGCATCCATATACACATGCATCAGATTTTGAAAATCTTTATCATTGCAACTTGCAATCGGATATACGGTCTTATCCGGATAGGTCATGGCATTCAAAAATGTGTTAAGCGAGCCCTTCACTAATTCTACAAATGGATCTTTCAGTGGGAAATTCTTAGAACCACATAAAACAGAGTGCTCCAAAATATGAGAAAGTCCGGTACTATCTTCTGGTGGTGTGCGAAATCCCACAAAGAATACTTTATTATCATCATCATTTTCCATCAAAAGAATCTTCGCCCCACTCTTTTTGTGGCGCAAAAAATAACCTTCTGACTTTAAATCTTTTAAACTCTTTTGTTGTACTAATTCGTAACTGGTCAATGCACTAATATCCATGTCTCTCTCCTAAATTCATACTATTTAAATATTATAGCATTATTTTCTCCAAGAATAAAGAAAAATAGACTGCGCTTTCGCACAGTCTATTCAAAATCTAATCAACTATTCTTGTTCTACTTTTTTGCTCAAAAGTAA
>JAZODQ010000065.1:0-8619 GCA_045597105.1 Acetatifactor sp. | reverse complement strand
GCCTGTGTCCGTGACGAAAGCAAGGTGGGCTATTGTTTTAGAAGCAAATGTGAGATTTTCTTATGTGCGAAGCTTTGGAATCAGGTCCCTGTTTTTATGGCCTTGAACAAAAATTGCGCCATGTCCGCAGGAGGCGGAAGGTGGAGCTTTAGCTCTGCTTTCCGACATCTGCGAACATGGCGCTTATTTTTGTCCCAGCTCATAAAAATAGGGACGAATCACAAATTCCAAAGCCGCACATTTTAGAAAATCCACATTTACTTCCCACAATAGTCCGCCGTACTTTCCGTCTCGGACACAGGCCGGCAGATGTACTTACTGGAAAAGACACAAAAATCGATTGCAAAGGATGATTTTGAGAAACGCTCACATTTGTCACAACACTTTTCCGGCTTCTATGGCGCCCTGTTTTTTACTTCCGGAACTGCAGATATGCAAAATCAAAATGACTGCCGGGCAGGAAGATAAATTCCACCTTACCCTTGCCGGTCAGTTTTTCAAATGTAAAGCTCTGCTCACTATAAGTCTTTTCATCGGTTCCCCTGAACTCAATAATTCTGTTTACAGTCTCTCCTGTCTCATTTGTAAAATGAATATGTATGGTATTACCCTGAAGCGGTGTGTAGCCGCAGACCGTGATGCCTGTCACACCCTCCGCCCCGAAGTCCATATTTTCATACTCCATCGTCACATTATTGCCGATACCGGTTATATAATCACCGTCCCGGGTGAATTCATCCCCGTATACCCTGTTACATTCACCTGCCCATAGTTTGCCAAAAGCTTTCTCAAAATATTTAAACTGAAAGCCCTTCAGATGTACCTTTTGATTTTTCAGTAAAAAAGCAATGGTGGATACGCCTTTGATTCTTTCAGGAAGCTTATATGTTTCTTCCTGATACGTATTCCATTTCGAAGGTTTCTGATACTCCAGCACAGTCAGCAGTCTGCCACCTTCCCTGGGATGCCCCAACCACATCTGGATGGGATACTTATCATCAGAAAGGGCAAATACAGGAAGTGTAATTTCATCCGAACCATACTCACCGAAATCAATATCCGTATAAACCGCGCCGCTTTCCCCATCTCTTGAGGTTGCAATACCCTTTTCGTTACCGTTGGTTACTTCGCCGATTAACTCACTGTAAAGCCCCGCTGACACCGGTTCATAAGGATTCAAAAATGCCTGTCCCAGTCCTTCTGCCTTACATTCCAGCTGGGAAATTACGGTTACATGGGATGTGCTGCCCTTTGACATGCAGCGCACACGGAACCCACCGTCACCCAGGGCTGTAACTCTGGCGGTGTGTACATTTCCTACCACGGATATCTCTTCTACCTTGGCAAAATTAATATCTATGGCAGCGTCATTTACCACCTTGAATATCAATTCCTGATCTGTAGCGTCCTCAGGATAAATTGTAGCTTGCACCAACAGTTCTCTACACTCAGATGTAAACTGAAGGGCCGGCTGACACGCATCATCGGCTCCCTGTGCACTCTCTACTACTCTCAGCTCCACCTTGCGCACCGGCACAGGATAATCCTCTGGCTCTTTCTCACTGGTAACGCAACTGTCCAAGAAATGTAGTTTCTCTGCTCCTATATCCTCTGCGGTCAGCTTTATGGTAGCAGGTTCCAAATTACGCCCTGTTACCGTCACTTCTATCTCGCCGGCCTCGTGGGTGGTGCCGATGACCGCAAGCAGCTTACCGGAAAACAGTTTTCTTACATTTCCTTTATACTGTTCAAAGTCTGCACTGTCACCATTATCAAGCCCCAGCAGCCGGCCCGGTCCGGACACATTCACCTTTACATAATCCACCGCATTTTCAACAGGATGCCCGTCAGCATCCACCGTTTCTATGGTAAGGAAACTTAAATCCTTATTATCCGCACGAAGCTGTGTTCTGTCCGCACTTAAAACAATTTTCTTACTATCCTTGAAGGAAATTCGGCTCTGTCTTGCAATTTCCTTGCCTTCCTTATCATATGCCACTGCCGTAATGGTACCGGGTGCATAGGGCACCTGCCAGTCCCCAAGCAGCTTCTTACCATGAGCATGGTCGATTGCCTGTCTGCCATAGGATACCCCATTCACAAAAAGCTCCACACAGGGTGCATTGGTAGCCGCACGCACATCCACCAACTGACCAGGATTAAAGTCCCAGTAAGGGAATAAATGCAGCACTGTAGCGTCTTCCGGTTTCATCCACTCTGCACCAAAGATATAGTAGGAGTCCTTGGGAAATCCCGCAGTATCAATCTGGCCAAAGTAAGAATTCTTGGTATGGTAGGGTGTGGGCTCGCCAATATAATCGTAGCCCGTCCATAGGAACTGCCCAAAAGCATAGGTGGCGTCCCTGTCGTCCGTAATACATTTTTCAATACTCTTGGCCCCCCAGCTGGTGGCCGAATTCCCCAGTGCTGAACACTGCAAGTCCTCATCTGCCAAAATGGACTGTGCCAGCGGAAAATGATAAATCCCCCGGCTTTGCACAATAGAAGCCGTCTCACTGCCGTAAATCACCCAATCCGGATATGCCTCATGATGGGCATCATAATATTTTTCGCCGTAATTATAACCTGCCAACTTCACCATATCCGCACACTTACGGGCATTTTCCCAGGGCATGTAATTGGAGCCGATGGTAATCAGCGCATTCTCCTTAGGATCCTGCTCTCTCACATAGTCCATCAGATAACGGGTAATCTCCTGCCCATGGTCATCCGCGTGGGTATCATAGATTTCATTACCAATGGACCATAACATCACGCAGGGATGATTTCTGTCACGACGAATCCAACTGGTCACATCCCGCCTTGCCCATTCCTTAAAAAAGCGTCCGTAATCATAGGGTGTCTTACATCGCTCCCACATATCAAAAGCCTCATCCAGCACCAAAAAGCCCATACGATTGGCCAGCTCCATCAGCTCTGCCGCAGGCATATTATGAGTGGTTCTGATGGCATTGACCCCCATACCATGAAGTGTATGAAATTTACGAATCATAGCTGCCTCATTATATACCGAACCGATGCAGCCAAAATCATGATGCTCACATACGCCGTGCACCTTCACATTTCTACCGTTCAGATAAAAACCTGTACCCGGGTCGAATTCCATGGTACGGAAACCGATGGTGATGCAATCACTGTCCACACCCAGAGCACAGACCTCCTCTTCTGCACCGGTCACATTCAGATATAATTCCACCTGCAAATCATAGCAGTTAGGATTTTCGATATCCCATAATGCAGGATTTTCCACAACACAGCTTAGCTGCGCTCTACCGTTCACAGCAATCTCTGTACCTGACAAAATAGTTTCTTCACAGCCTGTTACTGCTACCTTGCCCAGCTCCTGCACCAACGCGCCATCCTTGTACAAAGCATAACCCACCATGGCAGACGCAGCCTCAGTGCCTGCTACTTCAGTCTCTATTTCCATGCGGAACTTCTGCTCATCACCGCCATCTTCGTACTTTTCCATATGCACATAGGTGCCGTCCTTTACCAGATATGCTCTGTCCCCCGTCTGTAGCCATACATTACGATAAATGCCCGCGCCGGAGTACCAGCGGCTGTTGGGTGCCTGATGCCGCACCTGCACCAGCAGTACATCCTCATTACCGGTCAGATACCGGGTCACATCCATATCAAAGGCAGAGTAACCATACTTCCAGTCACCTACCTTCTCACCGTTCACATACACGGTAGAATCCATGTATACGCCGTCAAAACGTATAATCACACTCTCATGCTGTTTTAAATCTGCACCCAGCATCTTACGATACCAGCCACAGCTGTCCTCATATAAATTTTGAGCATTATAAATCAGCCAGTCATGAGGCAGCTCCACCGCCTGAAATTCTGCCTCCCTACCCTGTATATCCGCAAGCTCCGTTCCTAAAGGTGTTTTCAAAAAATACCAGTCATTATTGAATGAAATGCTACCCACTTTTGTACCTCCCTACAGACGATCTCTTTATAGCTGATTTTAGTCAATTTCTGACAAAAAGAAATGTTTTTTTCTGTCATTTTACTGTAGCATCTTGGTCTTCTGCAATTTACACCAATAAACAACCAATCACTGCACTCAAAGATACTTCAACTCCAAAACCGCATTCATTTTCCTTTTCATCTACCGTTATTCTCGTCCGCCCCTCTCGATTTACTGAATGGTGAATTCAATATTGCCACTTACAGTTGTTATTTCACATTTGCCGCCGGAGGCAGAATTCGGTACATCGATGTCACCACTACTGGTATCTGTTATAAATATCTTTTCTGTGAGAAGTGTACCGGAAACATCACCACTGCTTGTCTTGAGCCAGAGTGAATCTGCATCGCATTCCATGAGTGTAACATCGCCACTCACACTTTCAATATGAATATCTTCTGATACATTAACATTTACGAGACCCATTTCACCACTTGTGCTTTCAGCAGTAATATTCCTACACCCTATATTGGTCAATTCGAAATTACCGCTTACGGTCTCTGCCGTAAGTTCTGCTTCCACATTGACCGAAGAAATCTTTGCATCACCACTGGTTGAATGAAGTTTTAGACTTTTAGGACTTATATCCCCTACATAAAGGTTTCCGCTTACTGTTTCTATCGACAACTCATTTTGCACAGATGCCGTGAAATTCACATCTCCGCTTGTACTGCGAAGCTCTGCTTCCTTAAAACCAAAATCTTTCGGAATATCAATAGCACCGCTCACACTTTTAACATAAAGCGCTTCATACTCTGTCTGCGGTAAATACACTAAAATCTCCATTCTCCCCATATTGATCCCCACATTGCCATACCACTTACGAGTATCAATTCTTTCAATTGTTAACGTGTCGTTTTTTACCTCCACGGAATGATAAACCTCTTCAGCTTCATTACATACAACTTTGCAGGAATCATCCTCGGATGTTAGAAAACGAATATCCGCTTCAGCACCTTCAATAGTAATGTCACTAAATGCTTCATCCATGTTATATGTATTTGTCACAAAATGCATGGTATTCACCATACTCTCCTCAGATAAATCAAAGTCCTTTGTGGCTAAAGCGATTGCCCCAATGATACCCCCTGATACAATCAGGATAATGGCAACAACAATCATAATTATTTTACTTTTTTTCATTTTTAACGCTCCCTTCCGATAAAGCAGGCCTTTACACCCAGCAATACTTTTTTACTTAAAAATAGGATTCCCTTGGTTATTTGATTAAATCCCAAAAACAGCAAAATTGTGATTCCGGCACCAACCAATCCGGCTCCCAAAGACAACATGGCCTGTGTACCACTTCCTGAAAACACTGACACAACAAAGCCACAGATACCGGCAATTCCGACTATTAGGAAGGAGAGATTTACCGCATACAATGCTACTATAATTGACCAGATAACCAGACAAACTGCTAACACAACTGCAGCAAGCGCCACAAGTAGCGGTAACCACAGAGGTGCTCCTATAATCAGCAACAGGATTTCCCACGTCTTTAGGGCATGGCTGGGTTTCACCCTCTCCTTAACCAATTTAGGCAACGATACTTCTGTTAAAATTTGTGAAATAATTTCTTCAAAAGAACCAACCGCATTAACCGCTTCCTCTTCACTTAATCCATCTTCCATACGGTCATCTATCATTTCACTATAATAATCAACAGACCTTTCAATATCCTCCCGGGGTAAACCGACTAAACTCTCTCGAAGTATCACAAGAAACTCTTGCTTATTCATTATTGTTTTCCTCCCTCATCACAAATTCGTAAATCCCCATTATTTCTTTCCATTCTTCTTTGAATGTTTCGATGCGTTTTAATCCTAATGGCTCGATATGATAATACTTTCTAAGTCTTCCATTGTGTTCCGCTGTTCGTACTGTCAACAGCCTGGCCGCCTCCAATCGCCTAAGAATCGGATAAAGCGTGGATTCGGATATTTCTACATAGGGTTTCATATCTTTTATAATCTGATAACCATAGGAATCTTCATTTTTTATTGCCGCAAGAACACAGACATCCAAAAGTCCTCTTTTTAATTGATTATCCATATGATACCTCCTTACGCACAATACTATACAACGCATAGTATCTATTTGTCAACAAATTATTGTAAAAAAATCCGGCCGCCTGCACTGCAGACGGCCGTCTTCTTCTATAACTCCATCAAAAATGTTTTTGCTATACTGCTTAATCCATAATGATCTGACACACCTTCTAGTCCCTGCCGGATTTCCTCACGGCTGAAATCATGTTCTTTCAGAAAGTCTTCCTCCTTCTCATTCAAATAGGAATAAAACAAAAGTGCCAGTTCTAAACTACCCGGAGCCTTATTGGTTATCAACTCATAAACCTGATTCTCCGCCTCATTGATTTCGCCGGCATCCACCATATCCAGCAAATCATCCAGCAGCTCTCTCTGCTCCGTACTTTCCAATAATTCCACTGAAGGGGACTCCGTATCTATATTGAATACTAACTTCAGTAACGCCCGCACAAACTCTTTTATCAGGCGCATTACATAATCCTGTTCAAACATATATTCTCTCCTTTCTGCTGATATTTGCAGAAAGGATTCAATTGTCCATTCGGACTTTTCGCGTTACTATGGTATCCCCGCGAGGGAGCCTTATCATATATGTGAAAAAGCTGATGCAGATTACCAGAATCATCAGTTCAAACCAGACATTCAAGACATTTACGCCCTTAACCTTTTGAACCTTTCTCATCTGCTTTACTGCAAGATTTTCACTTATCACACTGCTTTCCGTCACCATGGAGGATTTCAGTTCTCCAAATAACCCCTGCACATTCACACTTCCGCTTGGAATTACCGTAACCGCTACGGACCATGTGAAAAGCAAGATATGCAGGCGAAGCAGCCAATTTTTTCTCTTATCCATCATTTTCTACTCTTTTACCTTCCGACTTTTACCCTATCTGCTTTTTCCCCAATTCCTTCTCAAACTCTTCCTCAAACTGTATCTGTGTCTCTCTTGTCCGGGGAATTTCCACCATTCTTTTCTGCCAGGAGGACAAATACATTGCGTTAGAAAGCAGCAAGCTTTTCAGCCCTTCCGTCCCTCCTACCAGCAAAGCGCTTTCACCACGAATGGTGTCCACAAAATTCTGCAGCACACCTCTATAACCTGTATCTTCCCCGGGACAGGAAATCTCCTTAGGATTACCGGTTAATCTGGCAAAATAGTTGGTGGCATTTTTTCTGTACTCGGACTCCTCGAATCCCAACTCATATACTATCAGCTTACCATTCTCGCAAACAAGCAGTGCATCCTCCAAGGAAATCTCCAACCGATTGATCCCGGGTGCCTCCCCCGTAGTTGCGTAAAAAGTGCCTGTGGCTCCGTTATCAAACTCCAGATATGCAGTCACCTCATCCTCCACCTGGATATTGTGATATTTTCCCTCATTACAAAAAGCCTGCACTCTGGCGGGCATCCCGCAAATCCACTGCAATAAGTCTAAATTATGGGGACATTGATTCAGCAGAATACCGCCTCCGTCTGCGCTCCATGTGCCTCTCCAAGCCACACTGTCATAGTAGCCGTTTGGCCGGTACCAGTCCGTTATCACCCAGTTAACACGCTTTATATCACCATATGTTTTCTGCTCTATGATTTCCTTCATCTTCCCATACAGAGGATTCATACGTTGCTGAAACATCATAGTGAAAACAAGGTTGGTTTGCTGCGCCGCCTCATTCATGTGACGGGCCTGCCTGCTGCATACACCCGCAGGCTTATCACAAAGCACATGCAGTCCCAGCTTAAATGCTTCCAACACCTGCTCCTCATGCATCATCTGGGGCGTCACAATCAACACGCCGTCCGCTATCAGCTTTCCCGTTCTTACATCCTCAAACAACTCTGCGGCAGACGGGTAAATCGGTATACTTCTCTCCGCTATCTCTTGTAGCTTCTGTAGTCTCTCCGGTTTTATTCTGGTAATAGCGGCAATTTCCACTTCAGAAACCGCACCGTCCAGAATCATCCTTGCATACTGGCATCCCATATTCCCCATACCGATAATCGCTAGCTTGACCATAATAAATCCTCTGTTATTCCTGTCCTATGCAACTCAAAAACTTCTTCCTGTTAAACACAACCAGTTTGTACTTCTTCCCATTCTTCAGATATATAGTAACTGCCGGGAACAGACCTGCACGCCCCTTCTCCACCTTCTCCATATCCTGAAAAGGCATCTCTATATTCTTGTACTCATCAGGAAGGGTCAGTGTCTGATTCTTGTATATAACTGCCTGATCATTCACCAGAATCGCTCCGCCCCTTAATCCCTCGTAACACAAACTACCATAAAAAGCTTCCTTCATCCTAACTTCCCCCCAATCTGTTAATTTCCCAACACCCACTATATTAAATTATAAAACACCCCCGGCCGGAATGCCATACCTGAGATGAAATATTGGCATGGCATCCGCCGGGGCGTCCCATTTAATTTAGTATATCTTGCGTCCTTTCTCGTCCGCAATACCGCTCTTGCGGTAGAAATAGGAGTTCACCTGGTCCCTCCATTCCTTTGCATTATGAAGCTGTCTGTCAAAGCGCTCTCTGACTGTCCTGTATACACCGGC
>JAZODQ010000064.1:0-30164 GCA_045597105.1 Acetatifactor sp. | reverse complement strand
ACTTGCTGCACTTTACTAATGTAGGAGCACTCATCTTCCAGTTTGCTCTTCTCTTATCTCTTCTACCTTTGGAAGATTTATTCTTAGGACAAATAGACATCGTTACACCTCCTTATTCGCGTTGAAGATATCTTTAATTGCTGCCATTCTGGGATCAGGTATGAACGTATCACAACCGCACTCCCTTTCATTCAGATTCGCGCCGCATTTAAGGCATACACCCTTGCAATCTTCTTTGCACAGAATCTTCACTGGCCAATTTACTAAAATCTCATTATACACAAAAGCTTCTACATCCAGCTGATATCCTTCCATAAAGGAAGCATCATCCTCTTCATCCTCATTGGTAACATCTGGTGCAGTCACCGTATGTTCAAGGTTAAGTACCATTGAAACGGGCACCTCAGAAAGACATCTGTCACATGCCGCCTTGAACTGAAGTTCACACCGACCTTCAATCCTGGCCTTGTTATCACCGCAATTGGAAACAACAAGCTCCACATCGCTCTTATCGGTAATCTCAAAGGTACCAAGTTTACAGCGAAACTGTGTCATCTCTAATGTGGCTTTGGCATTTAAAACTCTGCCTTCATATGTTAATGCATCGGATAAATTTATTAACATAGCGGACTCCCATGTATTATTGTGCTTATTTCGCACACTGATACATTATACATACAGTGAGCGTGTTTGTCAACAATTCTTTTACAGATTATTCAACCATTATTCAAATCTAATAGAATTACCTACTGCTTCAAAAGCATCTGCAAATGCATCATCACTCTGACGGGTTAAGGTAACAAATCTGTAATAGTCACCATCATCAATCATATACTGGGTCTGCTCTAAAACCACACCACCAATTTCATATGTAATGGTGTACTTCACTGTAGGACGACCACTGATTTCCATATTCTCATATGCAGGGATATCCAAAGTAATATCGCTTCCGAATGCACTTTCAAGCTGTGCCTCTAAAGAAGTTGCAAGAATTTCCTTTGTAATCATTGAAAAACTGCCGTCGCTTGCAATAGAATTGGAATTCATGTTTGCTACTACTGTAGCATCTGCAGTGTACTTATATGTATTGGACTGCGCATCAAATTCAAACCCTTCGGGTACATCAAAAGTAAGCTCTCCCGTTAACACTGCCTCGCTGTCGCTTTCAACTGTTTCTTCTTCAACTGCATCAGAAGACTCTTCTTCCATGCTTTCCACTGTGTCCTCTACACTCTGCTCATCACTCTGGTTCACAGTATCCTGTGTACCGCCGCATGCTGTCATTGCAAACGCAAGTACAGCTACCACCATGCCTACAAGTAATTTTCTTTTCATCTTTCTCCTCCTGAAAATAGCGGATGCCACACTCTGCGTGCAATCCGCGTATTAATAATTTTGTGCCTGCACTCTTTGAGTCCAGGCACATCTATTGCATGTGAAATATTCACAACATGCACATACTAACGAACCAAACCGGCTGTTTCTCTGGCAATCGCCAGCTCCTCGTTGGTAGGGATTACCAGAACTTTGGTTCTGCTCTCAGGTGTGGAAATCTGAATATCCACGCCTCTCTTATGATTTGCTTCCTCATCCAGTTTAATACCCAGATATTCTAAATACTCACATACAAGAGTACGGATAATGGGACCGTTTTCACCCACACCGGCAGTAAATGCAATCACATCCACACCATTCATGGCTGCCACATAGGAACCCACATACTTTGCCACCTTGTAGCAAAAGCTCTTCATGGCACGTACTGCATTCTCGTCTCCAGCAAAATAACCGTCCTCAATATCTCTGAAATCGGAAGACAAATTATCGGACAGACCCAGTACACCGGACTTTTTATTTAAAATCGTCATAACCTCATCAATATTCTTGCCTTCCTTATGAGCTATGAACTCCATAATAGCAGGGTCGATGTCACCGGAACGGGTACCCATGATCAATCCTTCCAAAGGAGTCAGCCCCATGGTTGTATCTACACACTTACCGTTCTTTACTGCAGAAATGCTGGCACCGTTACCCAGATGGCACACGATGGTCTTAGTATCATCATAATCCTTACCTAAAAACTCTGCCGCTCTCTTGGATACATATGCATGGCTGGTACCATGGAAGCCGTATCTTCTCAATTTATATTTCTTGTAATATTCATAAGGAATACCGTAAAGGAATGCTTCCTCGGGCATGGTCTGATGGAAGGCGGTATCAAACACTGCCACCATAGGAACACCGGGCATCAGCTTCTTACATGCATTAATACCGATTAAGTTGGCAGGATTGTGAAGGGGCGCCAGCTCACAGCACTCTTCGATTGCCTGCATTACTTCATCATCAATGATTGCAGCATTGGTGAATTTCTCACCACCATGCACTATTCTGTGTCCCACTGCATCAATTTCATCCAAGGACTTCACTGCACCTGTTGCAGGATTTGTCAGTGCTTCCAGTACCAGACGAATAGCTTCCACGTGATCAGGCATGGGAGTAACTGTCTTTTCCTTTTCACCACCCACAAGCTGATAATTAATCATACTTCCGTCAATACCGATTCTTTCACACAGACCCTTTGCAATACACTGCTCGGTCTCTGCGTTAATCAGCTGAAATTTCAGTGAAGAACTGCCACAATTAATTACAAGAATATTCATATCTTTTCATTTCCTCTCATTCTGCCGCCGTAGCGGCCATATACTTTATCCTATATCATGTACGGCGAACGGAGCATCCGTAACGCCCTCTATACTATTTGCTCTTTATACAAGCTGTGCCTGTACCGCAGTCAGTGCAACTACGCCCACTATATCCTCCCAGGAACATCCACGGGACAAGTCATTTACAGGCTTCGCAATGCCCTGTAACATAGGACCGTATGCTTCTGCACCGCCCAGACGCTGTACCAGCTTGTATCCGATATTACCTGCATCAAGATTCGGGAAGATAAGCACATTTGCTCTGCCGCCCACGGGACTGCCGGGTGCCTTGGACTTGGCAACGCCGGGCACCAGAGCTGCATCTGTCTGTAACTCACCATCCAAAGTCAGATGAGGATACTCCTGCTGGGCAAGCTTGGTAGCCTGTACCACTTTGTCAACCAGTGCATGCTTTGCACTACCCTTGGTAGAATGGCTGAGCATGGCTATCACCGGTTTGGGTCCTACCAATGCCTTAAAGCTACGTGCAGAACTGTCTGCAATTGCAGCAAGCTCCTCCGCAGTCGGATCCTGGTTCAGACCACAGTCTGCAAAAATAAAGGTACCGTTTTCTCCCTGATCCTTGAACTGGGTATCCATAACGAAAAACGCAGAAACCAATTTCACACCGGGAGCAGTCTTCAATATCTGAAGAGCCGGACGAAGGGTATCCGCAGTCGAATGACAGGCACCTGCCACCATACCGTCCGCATGATTGGCTTTAACCATCACGATGCCGAAGGTAAGATAATCATTCAATAAAATATCTCTTGCTTTTTCAAGGGTCATACCCTTTGACTTACGTGTTTCATACAAAAGCTGTACATACTCATCCAATCTGGGAGTATTTGCAGGATTAATAATCTCTACGCCGGACAAATCAACCTCCAGCCAGCCTGCACCATCGGTAATTTTTTCTTCGTTACCGATCATAATAATATTTGCAATGCCCTCTTCCATGATTTTGGCAGCTGCAATCAAAGTTCTCTTGTCATTACTTTCGGGCAAAACAATGGTTTTTTTATCCAGTCTCGCTCTTTCCTTAATCAGGTCAATGTATGACATGCTGTTCCTCCTAATTCCTTTGCATTTCATGCAATCTATCATGAATTATTCTTAACAAAATCTGCTATTTATATTATACTAAATTACGAAATGAAAACAAGGTCAAAGCGAAGAATAGATTGTATCTTTTCAGAAACAGCTAAATAAATTTTTAACAGACTTTTCAGGAAGGGGCTTACATGATTATAAACGGTATTGTGGCAGAATATAATCCCCTGCACCGGGGACATATCTACCAGATGCAGGATGCAAAAGCACATACAGGCGCAAATTATACCATTGTCGTAATGAGCGGTAATTTTGTGCAAAGGGGTGCTCCTGCCATTTTGGACAAATACACACGCACCCGTCTGGCCCTGCTTGCCGGCGCAGATCTGGTATTGGAGCTTCCTGTTCCTTATGCAGTAGCCAGTGCGGAATATTTTGCCTTGGGCAGTGTTTCCCTGCTTCATAAGCTGGGCGTAGTAAACAACCTGTGTTTTGGAAGCGAATGCGGGGATGTAAATGCTTTAAGTGCCGTTGCACACATTCTGTCCGATGAACCGGAAAGCTACAAAGAGTATCTGCAACAATATTTGAAAAAAGGCCTCTCCTATCCTGTGGCACGGTCCAACGCACTTACTGCGTATTTAAAGGAACAACCTCCTGCAGACATCTACACGCATACTTCTGAAAATTTTGCAGACACAGTTGATTTGACTGAGGTTTTATCCTCCCCCAACAACATTCTGGGTGTGGAATATATCAAGGCACTCCTGCGCTGTGGCAGCACCATCAAACCTTATACCACACAAAGGATGGGCTCAGGCTACGCAGACCCGAAGCTTGGCACCATGAGTTCTGCCCTTGCTGTGAGACAGGCTCTTTTTGCAGAAGAAAACCTGCTTGCTACAGAGGATGCGTTGCAGGAACTGCTTGCTACTTCCCTACCGGAATATACCTGTAATGCACTATTGCAAGCTCGGAAGCAGCATGCCCTTTTATGCCGAAATGACTTTTCCGGGCTGCTGATTTATAAATTGCTTATGGAAGCATCCATCGGGACGGATTCTAACGATTCTCCCCACGCAAATAAACGTTTTGATACTTATCTGGATGTTTCCTCAGATTTGTCAGACCGTATCTGCAAGCAACTGGAGCACTTTGAAAGCTTTGACAGCTTTTGCGATTTATTAAAGACCAAAGAACTGACCCACACACGCATCAGTCGGGCGCTGATGCACATATTGCTGGACATCAAAAAAGACACCTTCACCCCATATAAAAATGTCGGTGACGCGCCCTACGCCAGAGTACTGGGATTCAAAAAAGAATCCATGTCCTTATTATCTGCCATCAAAGAAAAAAGTACCATACCCATGATTACCAAACTGGCAGATGCAGAGAAAATACTGGATTCATCCGCTTTTGCTCTTTTACAAAAAGAAATCACCATGAATCAGATTTATTATAGTGTACTTTCCGGTAAATCCGAAAATCCTATGGCAAATGAATACCGAACCCCTATCGTTATCCTGTGACGATTAGAGACACAAAAGGCTGCTACACCAAATTCACTCGGTGTAACAGCCTTACATTTATCTTGATAGATTAACCAATGCTTTATTAGTTCTTAAAGCTATGAATAGGTGCCGGGATACGTCCGCCACGATTTACGAATGCATCGCAGGAGTAAGGATTTACGGGCATAATAGGCGCATATCCTAAGAGTCCGCCGAATTCCACGGTTTCGCCCACACCCTTGCCGATTACAGGGATGATGCGGACTGCGGTAGTCTTCTGGTTCACCATACCGATAGCCATTTCGTCTGCAATGATACCGGAAATAGTGGTTGCCTTGGTGTCTCCGGGGATAGCAATCATATCCAGACCTACGGAGCATACACAAGTCATTGCTTCCAGCTTCTCAAGGGTCAGAGCACCTGCAACTACAGCATCAATCATACCCTGATCTTCACTGACAGGGATGAACGCACCGCTTAAGCCTCCTACATAGGAAGATGCCATAACGCCGCCCTTCTTTACCTGGTCATTGAGCAGCGCCAATGCTGCGGTGGTACCAGGAGCACCTGCATATTCCAGACCGATTTCACACAAAATATCTGCCACGCTGTCGCCAACTGCAGGAGTCGGTGCCAGGGATAAGTCTACGATACCAAAAGGCACATTCAGACGCTTGGAAGCCTCCTGTGCCACCAGCTGACCTACACGGGTTACCTTAAATGCAGTCTTCTTAATGGTTTCACACAATATCTCAAAGTTCTTGCCACGTACCTGCTCAAGTGCAGTCTTTACTACACCGGGGCCGCTGACACCCACGTTAATAATCTTGTCAGCCTCGGTCACACCATGGAAAGCACCTGCCATGAAAGGATTATCATCGGGTGCATTACAAAATACAACCAGCTTCGCACATCCTAAAGAATCCTGTTCCTTGGTATACTCTGCCGCTTCCTTAATCATCTCACCCATGAGCTTTACCGCATCCATATTAATACCGGTTTTGGTGGAACCTAAATTTACAGAGCTACACACTCTTTCCGTAGTGGAAAGTGCCAAAGGAATGGAACGAATCAGCAGTTCATCTGCCGCAGTCATACCCTTGCTGACCAGTGCAGAATATCCACCGATAAAGTTAACTCCCACTTCATGTGCTACTTTATCCAAAGTCTTTGCAATACTTGCAAAGTCCTCTACAGTCTTGCAGGCCGCGCCGCCCACAAGTGCAATAGGGGTTACTGAAATACGCTTATTTACGATAGGGATACCAAATTCTCTGGAAATCTCCTCACCTGTCGCCACCAAATCTTTAGCAGCCTCATAGATTTTATGATAAATCTTGTCGTTTAATGCCTTTAAATCACTGTCAATACAATCCAGCAGACTGATACCCAGTGTAATGGTTCTTACGTCCAAGTTCTCCTCTGCTATCATTTTATTTGTTTCGGTTACTTCATATAAATTAATCATTACTTAAGTCCTTCCTCACAAAAGCATCATGGTGTCATTCACATCCGCAATTTTCACGCACGCACACGCAATCTACAGTTTAAATTCTATGCATGCTGTCAAAAATTTCTTCCTTCTGACATTTAATTACAACACCGATTTCCTCGCCCAGCGCAGCCATTTCATCAGCCATATCGCCGAACTTCTTATTCATGGAATTAGTATCCACGATCATCATCATATTGAAATATCCCTGTACGATTGTCTGGGAAATATCCAGAATGTTAATATTGTTTGCTGCCAGATATGTACATACCCTTGCAATAATGCCAACGGTATCCTTACCAACTACTGTAATAATTGTCTTTTTCATAATCAATTGCCAACCTTTCTTTTATACCACCCACACATATACCGGGTGCTTCACATATTAAATTACATTAAACTACAATTAATTCCATTTTGCAAGTATTTATAACGCAATCACCGGTGATATTTCATGTCTTCTAGCCACATCAATATGAAAATCCCCTGCATTATAGGGATTATTCCCCATGGTGATCTCCATACGAACCGCCTCGTAAGCCAGTTCCGGTATATTATTTTCATTACTTAAATGGCCAAGCAAAATGTGCTTTAAATTATCATGCAATATTCTGCACAAAAGTCGTCCTGAATTTTCATTGGACAAATGTCCCCTGTCTCCCAGAATACGTTGTTTCAAATGATAAGGATAAGGCCCCACCTGCAGCATATTCACATCGTGGTTTGCCTCAATCAGCAGCGCATCCATATCCTTCAGACATTCCACGGTATAATCATTATAAGTACCCAAATCCGTACAAACTGCCACCCTGGTACTGCCGTAAGAAAATCTGTAACCACAAGGCTGCGCCGCATCATGGGAAATACGCATGGGATTTACATGTAAATCCTTTAAAGTAAAACGCTCATCCTCCTTAATCTCATGGAACAGTTCTTCATCCACTGCCCCCAAAGACTTACAGCTTCGCAGGGCGTTTAATGTCCCCCGGGTACCATAAATAGGTATCCCATACTTTCTCGCCAGCACCCCCAGACCACTGATATGATCCGCATGCTCGTGTGTGACCAGGATACCGTCAATATCCCTTCCGGTCAAATCCAATTCATTCAGGCCACTTTCTATTCTCTTTCCGCTGATGCCTGCATCCACAAGCAGATGTGTTGCCTCGGAACCCACATAAATGCAGTTACCGCTACTTCCGCTTGCAATACTACAAAGTCTCATGTATCTGTTATCTCGCTTTCCAGAAAATCTCTATCACATCACCTTCATGAATGGTTTCCATAAATTCTGCCGGTCTGCCATTCAGATTAGTGACAATACCGCGCCCTCCTGACGCTTTTAAATCAAAATCAATCACATTGAACACATCTACAAACACATAACTGCTCTTACCTGTCAATAAATAAGTCTGATTATTAACGATGACGATGATGTCCGATGTTGTATTTTCTACATTCACAGATTCGGGTGCTGTCGCAGTACCTTCCTCTTCCTGTACAGGCTCCGCTGCTACCTCTACATTTTCCGTAGCAGATGTTTCTTCAGCTGCTTTTTCTGCCTCTGTTTCCTCTGTAACAGTTTCCTCTACAGTGGTTTCTTCTTCAACTGCTTCCTCTGCAAACGCTTCCTCAATCACTGCCTCTTCCTGTACGATAGATTCCTCTTCTGCAGACTTTTTCTGCACGGCACTTTCCATATCCCAGCTGACGGTAAAATTCTCATACACTCTGGTATCTGCCTTTGCAGGTGTATCATTTACCAATATATTTTCACCTAAAGGAATATCCAGGAATTCTGCAATCTCCTGCACGGTATAATAATTGTGTACTTGAATATCATCGTTTTCCTGAATCTGATAAAATTCATTTTCACGCTTGCCGTTTACGGTTGCCACCTTAGGCATGGCCATTTTCATGGCATGGACATAGATGGTAAGGCCTGAGGAAAACTCTGCCAGCTTACCCAGTTCCTGTTGTGCCTTTTCTCCCACCGTGGAAGGAATGATATCAATACGAGCCCCGTTATGTACCCGGGTATGTAAATCCGCTTCCCCGTCGTTCACACGAATAACAGCCGCCTCACCCTGAATACCTCGAATAATCCGCGCTTTGCCATTGACTGTAAAAGTCAAAGCCTCCCCCCTTCTGGGAAACAGGGATTCATTAGGGAACTGACACTGTACTGCCGCATCCGCAACTGTCACTTTTCCATTATCATACAGTTTAATACTGTTACCGTTAAATTCAACGAAAATAAAATTATTATTCTGCTCATAGTAGCTTAAGCAAATACCGATGGGTGTCACCATCAGAGAGTCCTTGCGGGCATCCTCCATTTCAAAGATGATGTTCTGCATAACCTCCTGTCCTCTGATTGCTACACGCTCTTTTACGATACCAAGCTCCTGTGCCAGCCGCTCCGTATAACCGGGTACCATACCGCCACCGCCGACAACGAACACCGCACTTACTGCCTTATCACCGTTGAGCTCCTTGATACATTCTGCCACCTGTCTGGTCATACTGCCGATGGAATCCTCCATCAGACCATGTACCTCCGCTGCGGTAATGGTCTGGGGCAGACCCATAATGTCGCAAAACTCCAGCACATCCTGCTCACTGCTCAAACGCTTGATTTGCTCTGCAGTATCAAACTCAACAAGACAGTGCTGCTGTATAATTTCCGTCAGACTGTCGCCTGCTACAGGGATCATACCATAAGCAGTAATCGTACCGTCCTTGGTAATGGAAATATCGCTGGTTCCTGCGCCTACATCCACCAATGCCATGTTTAACATACGGAACTTTTCCGGAATTGCCACCTGAATAGCCGCAATAGGCTCCAGAGTCAGATTAGCCACATGAAGCTTTGCAATCCCCACCGCTTTGTACAAACCATCCACTACATCATCAGGCAGGAAGGTGGCAATCAATTCAATCCCAATCTGCTTTGCCTTATGCCCCTCCAGATTACCAATCTGATAACCATTCATATAATAACGTATGGGGGTGTAACCCACACAGTAAAATTTTAGTTCCGTATCATTATCCTGCTGGAACTCCGTATGTGCCTTTTCCACACCTACCATAGCAAGGGTGTACACATCCTCAGAATCAATTTCCTTATCCACTTCAAAAGTATGCTCTACTGTAGTCGTTACTGTACGAAGCACACGGCCCGCCGCCGCAATGCACACCTCATGTAACTCCATGTCCAGCGTTTTTTCCAACTCTGCCTTTACTGCCGCAATGGTGGCGCCTACCTTGGCAATATCATGTATCTGTCCATCCAGCATAGCTCTGGTTTCATGCTCTTTGATGCACTGTGCCACTACATGGAACTTATCTGCATCCAGATACCCCACGGTACCCACTATACTTCTGGTTCCGATATCCAGACCAAATACCAGTTGTTCCTGATTTTTCTTTTTTACTCTTGCCATGTAAAAGCCTCCAGTTTATCTTTAATCTGCTGTATACTATCTTCTAACGAACCACTGTTATCTATCACAAAATCACAGTGCTTACGAAATGCTTCTTCCGTCAACTGCTTTTCCATAATGGAATCAATTTTTTCTTCTGAATACCCTCTGGATAACCGAAGTCTCTCCCTACGGACCTTTTCGTCCGCATAAATATACCAAAGCTCATCCACCAGCTCACCATAGCCGGCCTCAATCAGAAGTGCTGCTTCTACAAAAAACAGTTCCACCTCCGGATTGCTCCGTGCCTGTTCCAGCCTCTCCAGCAGGAACTCCTGTACAGCAGGATGTACAATTGCATTTACCTGATTAAGCACAGCCTCATCAGCAAATATTTTCTGCGCCATCCTTGCCTTATCAATCTGCCCATCCCTTTGTAAAACATCTGTACCAAGCAGCTCTACAATCTGTTCATAGCATTTGGTTCCCGGTTCTTTCACCATATGCGCCACTTCGTCCGCCAGATATATTTCACACCTGTAATGTTGCTTTATATACTTTAAAACTTCGGATTTACCGGCACCGATACCGCCTGTGATTCCAATAAATTTCATAGTTTCCTCTTATTTTGCATCATACCAGGTGGCACCTGTATGCAAATCCACTTCCAGACTGACAGAAAGATCGGCTGCCGCCTTCATATTGCTTTCCAAGATGGTCCTCACCTGTTCGATTTCATCCTCATAAGTCTCTATCAAAAGTTCATCATGCACCTGTAATATGAGTCTGGAACGCAGTCCCTGCTCCTTCAGTGCCTTCCACACCTGTATCATGGCAATTTTAATAATATCCGCAGCAGTACCCTGTATGGGGGAATTCATGGCAATTCGCTCACCAAAGGAACGCTGCATGAAATTGGAGGAAGCCAGCTCCGGAATAGGACGTCTGCGGCCAAACATAGTCTCGATATAGCCCTGATTTTTGCCGTCCTCCACCAGCTTATCCAGAAATTCCTTCACTCCGGGATATGTGGCAAAATACTGCTCAATATATCCTTGGGCTTCTTTACGGCTGATACTCAAATCCTGACTAAGGCCAAAGGAACTGATGCCGTATACGATACCGAAATTTACCGCCTTGGCATTTCTACGCTGCAAATCCGTTACCTCCTCGAAGGGGGTATGGAATACCTGAGAGGCCGTAATACGATGAATGTCCTGCTCCTGCCTATATGCTGCAATCAACTGCTCATCCCCGGACATATGTGCCAGTACACGCAGCTCAATCTGGGAATAATCCGCGTCCATGAACACGCAGCCCTCTTTCGGCACAAATACCTTACGGATTCTGCGTCCCAGCTCCATTCTCATGGGAATATTCTGCAAATTAGGCTCTGTGGAACTGATTCGTCCCGTTGCAGTGATAGTCTGATTAAAGCTTGTGTGAATACGTTCATCCTCACCAATATATACTGCCAGTCCGTCCGCATAGGTAGACTTTAGTTTTGTCAGGGTACGATACTCCAGAATATCCTTCACTATAGGATAATCCGCTGCTAACTTCTCCAGCACATCTGCCGCCGTGGAGTAACCGGTCTTGGTCTTCTTACCACCGGGTATCTCCATCTTTTCAAATAATATCTCTCCCAGCTGTTTGGGTGAATTAATATTGAAAGCCACGCCTGCCTGTGTGTGAATCCCTTTTTCCAGTTCTGCAATTCTGCCGGTTAACGCTTCGCCATACGCTCTTAACTCTTCTCTGCGTACCTGTATTCCTTCCTGCTCCATATCATGAAGCACCAGGGACAGAGGCATTTCCACCTCTTCCATCAGCTTCAGCATGCCGCTTTCCGCCAATTTTTCTCTCAAAACTTTTTCCGCCTGCAATGCTACCCTTGCACGATTACCATAAAAAGCACTTACCTTTTCCGGTTCTATCACAAGCATTTCCGCTACGGTCTTTTTGCCAAATACTTCTGAAACACCGGGTAAAATTCTGCCCAAATGCTCGGAAGCAATATTTTCCGCATCATAATCATTTTTCAGGGGATTCAGCAAATACGCCGCAATGAGAATATCGAAATAATTCTCCGTACTCTCCTGATATAAATAGGTGTATTGCTTCTTGATATCACAGGCACTAATCCTGTGACAGGAAGAGAAATCCTTCAATAACTCGCATAATTCTTCTGCCGCATCGCCGCCTAAAGCTGATGCCGGAAAGAAATAAGTATCCTCTTCACTCAAAGCCACAGCCACACCATACAGTTCTCCATCCTGTATAGCCAACTGTAAACCTGCAAGCGTGCCCTTCGCCGCCTTTGCAAGCACTTTTTTAAACGATTCCAAATCATCTGCCACCTGAACAGGCTGTGCGTTCTGCACAGCAACAGCATCCTGTGCCCCCTGGGATTCAAAACGCTTAATGATATTTTTCAGCTCCAGCTTCTTAAAAAGCTGATAAGCCTCCGGCGTATAATATCCTTCCGCCTTTGCCGCTTCATAATCCAAAGTAATATCGCAGTCCGTCTTAATCGTAGCCAGTGCCAGACTCAAATCCGCCAAGTCCTTATTATCACGTAAGGACTCACGAATGCTCTTTTTATCTATATTGTCGATATTTGCATAAATATTTTCCAGACTTCCGTAGGTCACCATCAGGGAGGTAGCAGTCTTCTCTCCCACCTTGGGTACACCGGGAATATTATCCGAGGTATCACCCATAAGTGCCTTTAAATGAATGAACTGCAGGGGTGTCACCTGATATGCAGCCAGTACATCCGCCGCATAATAATCCTCCACCTCTGTCTTGCCAAACTTAGTCTTAGGAATACGAATCTTAATCCTGTCTGTAGCAATCTGCAACAAATCCCTGTCACCTGACACAAGGGATACCTCCATGCCTTCGGCTTCAGCTCTTTTTGCAAGAGTACCCAAGATATCATCCGCTTCCAGACCCGCGCGCTCCATAATCTGAATATTCATGGCCTGCAGCACCTGCTTCATTACCGGCACCTGCTGACGCAGTTCCTCCGGCATAGGCTTTCTGGTTCCCTTGTACGCCTCATACATCTCATGTCTGAAAGTAGGAGCATGCACATCAAAAGCAACCGCCAGATAATCCGCCTGCTCCTCATCCAGAATCTTAAATATAATATTTAAAAAACCATAAATCGCATTGGTATGAAGTCCCTCACCATTGGTCAGATCCGGCACTCCGTAAAAGGCACGGTTCAGTATACTATGTCCGTCTATTAATACCAGTTTCTTGCTCATCTCTGTCAGCCTGTCCCCTTCAATCACTCTATAAAACCATCCATATCACAGCAACTAAAATAGCAACTGCGATTAATATTTCCAATGAAAATCCGAATTTCAGCATTCTTTCATGAAAGCGAAGCTCCCGTACTGCCGCATTCATACGTTCCTTTAATTCCTTCTGCAAATCAAAGGAATCACCCTCTTCAAGTCTGGCCATACCCTCACTAACCAGAAACTGTATCTCCAGTTCCTCCCTACAGCCCTGACAGCTTCTCGTATGCTCATCAAACACTTTCAATTCTTGAAAATCCATTCTCTGTTCAATATAATCAGGAATTAATTTTTCATACTCTTTACAATCCATAATGTTCCGCCATTCTCACAAAACATAAATTTGTACATACATATTTACTATACTACATTTTGTGGAAAAATTCCACAAAAACTAAGCTCCGGATACCAAAAAGACACCTGCAAATACAGGTGTCCTTTTCCTACTTATGTGAAACTTCGTTCCATAATGTGAATCCCAGTATGAGTCCCCCGCCCACAGCCTGCCAAAGTGTCAGTGGCTCTCCCAGTACCAGAACGGATATTACTACCGCTACCAGCGGGTCAATATAACTGAGGATGGCTGCCTTTTGCCCGGGCAACTCCTTCAGGGATGAAAAATACATACAATAGGTCACACCTGTATGTATCAGACCTACGATAAGCAGACAAATCCAGCCTTTACCGTCCATACCGCCCAGACTGACTCCGCTTGTCACAGCCACATAAGGAATCAGTATCAATATAGCTGCCAAAAACTGTAAAAAGGTTCTATGTATCCCTTCCACCCCTTTAATAAACTTATTCAGCAAAATAACCGTGGCATAAAATACAGCAGCTCCCAAACCAAACAAAATCCCTGTAAAATGAGAATCTCCCTGGCTCATATCACCGATACCGGTAATCAGTACCAATCCCAGCGTGGACATTAGGAAACATACAATCTGCTTCCCTGTCAGCTTCTCCTTAAACACAAATGGGCACACCGCCGTCACTATGACCGGTGCAAAATAATAGCTTAGTGTGGCCACTGAAACTGTGGTATATTTGTATGCTTCAAACAATAATATCCAGTTGATGCCCATTGCCATACCTGAAAAAAGCAAAACCGGTATCTCTTTCCTTATACTTTTAACAGGTATTTTCTGCTTTGAAATAAGCAAATATCCTGCGATTAATAACGCCGCCAGAATTGCCCGATACAGCGCCAGTTCTCCGGACGCCACCGGAATATTACGCACAAATGGCCCCAAGGTACCGAATATGACCATGGATAAAATCAATAATAATCTGGCATCTTTTAAAGTTTTCACAAAGATAACGCTCCTTTTATAACATTATACTATACACAAATAATCTATATTATTGGCTCATTCTGCTCATCAACTCATCAAACACATTTTCAACCTTTAATTCAGTCAATGCTCTATGGCGGAAATATCCCTCCGAAACCAGCTTTTCAGCAGCTTCTACTCCTGCCTTATTATACTGTGAAAAATCTTGCAGCATCGCCTTTACCTTCTCTACATCCTCATTAAATAAAAGCTCTCGTACACTTTGAAATGCTCTCTGCATATCTCCCAGTTCATTGTCCAGCCATACAATATTTATATTTTTTCTTTTTAAAAAGGCACTATGTTCAATCAATCCCATAGCTCCGCCATAATCATCCCTTGCAGCAATTACCACATTTCTGATATGTCCCATCACCAATGTTCCCATACACATGGGACAGGGTTCCAGTCCGGTGTACAGGGTATAGCTTTTCGGATTCGGATACTTCGTAATATCTAAATTCCTGACCGCTTCTACCTCCGCATGGGCCACCATAGGATTTGGCAAAACGTTTTCATATATTTTATTTCTTCCTTCAGAAATGATTTCTCCTTCTTCAGATACAATTACTGCAGCAATTGCCTTGCTTTTATTACAAACAGATTCCCATTCCAGCTCAAATATTCTCTTCCAATAAATCGGTAATTCCTTGTAAAACATATCGGTACCTCCTTAAAGATTTCTCTATGAAGCTAAATCAATCTTCCAAATTTCACCTTTATACCGTTTCTATCCCAACATTTGGCATATACTGTCATATACCTCACTATAAGGCATATCCTGTTCCACACATTTATCCAGATACCGCTCATGGTACATCTTAAGTGCAACCTCAATGGACTTTGGACAATCTAATTGAAACTCCTTTAATACCTTGCTGAGTTCACCGTTATATCTGCGCAGCTCATGATAGGCCTGCTGGGCGATCTGCACAGCCTCCATCTCCCCCTCCTCCAGGCAAATCTCCATTTGTTTGCTTCTGACATAAGGGTCATCCTTCGCATAATGCAATGCTCCGCAATATCTGTCTTTTGCTGCCACACGAAGTCTGTGGATACCTCCTATTGTAATGGTTCCCATACACATGGGACAGGGCTCCATAGTACTATAGAGAATATATTCTTTGAATGCGGGATGCCTCTCTATATCCAGATTGTGCATGCATTCCATCTCCGCATGGGCGGTTCTGCTATTGGGGTAACGCTTCTCACAGGTAGCGTTTCGTCCCGTTATCACCACATTTCCCTCTGTATCTGTAATCATGGCACCTATAGGAATGCTGCCTTGCTTGAACGCTTCCCATGCCTGCTCAAAAGTAATTTGCCACTCCTTTGATAAATCCTTCCACACAGTATAAGACCTCCATACCTTCTGTTTTCTCTTCCTCTATATCCACTGAACAAACGCAGTTTTATCCTCACTGTTGTATCCTGCTTTTCTGTAAAAATTCAGTGTAGCCTCCCTCTTGGAACCAGTCATCAACATTAGTTTATAGCAATTATTTTTTATGGCCAGTTCTTTCGCATAATCAAGGCAGGCTGTGGCCAGTCCCTTTTTTCTGTATGCAGCATCCGTAACCACATTTTCCACAAATGCATAAGACTGCTGATTATGGGTCAGATTCGGGATAATCACACAAACACAGGACGACACAATCTTTCCATCCTCCTGCGCCACAATAATATGATGATCCTTATCCTCTAAAATCCGATTCCACAATGCAGTAATTTCCTCTGATTTCTCCGGAAAAGGATTATCATGGAGCTGCATATATAACTGCATCAGCCCTTCGAAATCCTGCTCTGTAATCTCTCTAATCATATGTTGTCTCCTTCTGTTTCTAAACAAAAGGCATAAAACCTTTGATTACTCAACAGACTTTACACCTTTTTATGATAAGTTTTATGCTAAATTTTTTATTGTATTGCTGTGTTCTGATACAACTTGCTTTAAGATTGACATATCTTCTTTTAAAGACTCAATTTCAGATACTCCGTTTTTATATCTTTTAAATGTACTGGTATAACAAGACTCTATATTTTGTAATCTGGGAAATATTTGATTTTCTAATGTCAATTCTATAGATGATATTTTATTCTCAATCGGTTTTAATTTCTTGTCAAAAAGATTAGACATTGCCATTAATAATTCATTATCTGTCATACTCATCACCCCTTTCCCCTAATATACCATAACTTAGATGTAAAGTCTATTTAGTTGTCAATGTAGTAACCTTTTACAGGAAAAATTTAAGAATATGCACAAAAGAAGTTTAGAAAAGCAGAATAAGATATTATTGAAAAAGACCTTCGTAGTTATCTACAAAGGTCTTCACTGCCGGCAATGGGACTTGAACCCATACGTGGTTGCCCACAACAGATTTTGAGTCTGCCTCGTCTGCCATTCCGACACGCCGGCATCTGTAAGGTCTCCCTCACAACATAGTGATTCTATCACAGAAAAAAGAAAATGACAAGTGATTTTTTTGAATTATTTATTCATTTATGAAAATTTAATCCTCGTCCTTTGCAATCCTCTTTTGCAACACAGTGCGCAGGTCTATTTTTCTTCCATTAACAGTGAAATATCATTACCTTCTACGTTCACTGTAGCCAGACTACCTACAATCACTGGCATCATAGGCGGTATATGGCCCAAATCCACATCCAGGATAACGGGCACATTCTTACGGGCTGCCACTTCCATAATGGCACTGTATCTGTCAAGTCCCATCATAGGCTCCTCAAAGTGCATGGGACGACCGATTAAAAAGCCCTTCACATGCTGAAACCAGCCTGCCTCCTCCATCTGCCACATAGCCCGGCGCATGGAAAATACATTCAGGTCACAAGCCTCCAAAAAACAGATAATACCATCCTCTTTATACCTTTCAATAAAGTCTTTGGTATGATCAAAGCGGGTACCTGTCAGATTCACCAGACAGTCCATACAACCGCCCAGTAAACGTCCCTGAAAAGTAATTTTTTCATCCTCCGCTACTTCTCTTTGTCCCACGTAACTCTTTATCACCCTGTCACGGGTCGGATTGTATGGTGCCAGTGGATTTTCTTCTGTTTTCAATGATTCTTCTTCCCACTTATCATAACCATACACTTCCCTTATCTCACCGGTCAGTATACCGAATGCATCCTGAATAGCAGGATGCCAGGGTTCCATACCAAATGCCGGTGCACAGGGAGCATAAACAGAAGCTGTGTCACATACGGTGGCAAGCAGATAGGTCATATTGGTATTGTCAGAATAACCCATATACCATTTTGGCTCTGCAGCCTTTATCCGGTCAAAATCCACATAGCTGATTGTTTCGCACATCAGCTCACCGCCACCACAAGATATGAGACAATCCGTATCTGCGCAGGTATAATACTCCATCAATTCTGCTGCACATTTCTCCGGTATATTACTGATGCCGATACCATTTCCTGCATAGCAGTTGGGACCAAGCTTAGTGTTATATCCCATACTTTGTAAACGCTTCAAAGCATTGTTAAAAGCGCTTTTATAAGGTTCAATATTGCAGCCGAAAGCCGGTGCAACAAACCCGATGGTTCCATTTTTCTCTAACGATTTCGGATATCTCATTTCTTTCCTTCCATTATTTAAAACATGTTTAATTTACACATTGAAGTTAAACTTCTCGTAAATATCCATACAATCAAAGGTAGCAAAATAATCCTTGGGTGTTTCCGCTCTACGGATTAACTGCACACTGCCATCCTCTTTCAAAAGCAGTTCTGCAGATTTCAGCTTACCATTATAGTTATAACCCATCGCAAAACCATGGGCACCGGTATCATGGATGGCAATATAATCACCGATTTCCAGCTCAGGCAGCATTCTGTCGATGGCAAATTTATCATTATTCTCACAAAGGGAACCTACCACATCATACTTATGGTCACAGGGTGCATTTTCCTTACCCAACACGGTGATATGATGATATGCACCATACATAGCGGGACGCATCAGATTTACCGCACAGGCATCCACCCCCTTGTACTCCTTATGGGTATGCTTTTCATGAATAACCTTGGTCACTAGATGTCCGTAAGGTGCCATCATGAAACGACCCAGTTCTGTATAAATAGCCACATCATCCATACCTGCAGGCACCAGAATCTCCTCATATGCCTTTCTGACACCTTCACCAATAACTCTGATATCATTGGGTTCCTGCTCAGGACGATAAGGAATACCGATACCACCGGATAAATTAATAAACTTAATATGAGCACCGGTCTCTTCTTTCAGTTTCACAGCCAGTTCAAATAAGGTTTTCGCCAAAGTAGGATAATATTCGTTAGTTACCGTATTACTAGCCAGGAATGCATGGATACCGAAATGCTCCACTCCCTTTGCTTTCATCACCTTATAGCCTTCAAAAAGCTGTTCAGTGGTGAAACCATACTTTGCATCACCGGGGTTGTCCATGATATTATTACTGATGGAAAACAGTCCGCCGGGATTGTATCGGCAACTCAAAGTCTTAGGCAGATAACCGATGGTCTTCTCCAGAAAATCAATGTGGGTAAAATCATCCAAATTGATAATTGCGCCGATTTTTGCCGCATATTCAAACTCATGGGCAGGAGTCTCGTTAGAAGAAAACATAATATCCTCTCCCTTTACCCCCATAGCCTCGCTGAGCATCAACTCCGTCAATGAAGAACAATCCGTTCCACAGCCGTATTCTCTCAAAATATCAATCAAGTAAGGATTAGGAGTTGCTTTTACTGCAAAATACTCCTTATACCCCTTATTCCACGCAAAAGCCTCCTTCAAAGCCTTGGCATTCTCACGAATTCCCTTTTCATCATAAATGTGAAAAGGTGTGGGATAAGTCTTTACGATTTCTTCAATCATTTCCTTTGTTACAAATGCTTTCTTTTCCATAATAGTCTCCTCAATGTATTTTCTCTATCTTTACTCTTTTTCAATTTTTAATGTCTTTCCTTCTGTTCAAGCTCCAGCAGTTTGATCTCATTGCGCATGCCTTCCTTCAGTACATCCACCATATTAGGCTGGGTACTGTACAGACAGGTATCCGTACTTTGCTGCTCTACCGTTCCGGTAAGTGCATAAGCAGAATCGGTTATCAGCCTAATCTGATTCTTTCTGTTCCAGACCGTACCATCCTCATCCTGCTCCTCGAATCGTTGCTCATAAAAGATAATATCCTCTTTTTCCGATTCTGTCATCCCCGAAAATGCAGGAAATCCGTCGGAAATCAGTACTACCTTGCATCCTTTTCGCAATAATTCTCCTATTTCTGACTCCCATTGCGTCAAAAATGCTGATTCTGCCGAAAAATATACTCTTTGCTTCGCTTGTAACAGCATGTTGTGAATTTTGTTTTGAATATGGGTAAAACCTTCAATTGTCACATATCCCTGGGCCTGCGCCTGCTGCTTGGGACCATTCAGCACCAAAATGTTTTTCAGCATGGACAGGTAACGTATATGATTGTCACAAAATTCCGCCAGCTCCACAGCCACATATTTACTGGAACTACCCTCCATCACATAGGCTGCGCCATGTTCCACCAGCGCCGCCAGTGCATTGTATACATTGGACCTGGAGATACCTGTAATCTTGGCCACCTCATATCCTGTCAGGGCACCATGTTTCAGCAAACATATATAAATCTGTGCTTCCTGCCTGCCGAGTCCGAAGAGTATTAGTTTATCAATTAAAAAAACATCCTCCATAGTTCCCTCCATTCCTATAAATACAGCACATTAAAAAAATGCGATATATAGTAGTCCTTTCTCGTACTACTATATATCACATATTGAAATCTGTCAACTGTTATACTTCCTCATAAATATGTAAAAAGCTATTCTTCTGCACTATATGCACATCCGTTTCATCGGTTGCACTATAACACAGCATATCTCCCGGCTTACCATACATATAAGTTTCATAA
The DNA here is from genome assembly GCA_045597105.1 of Acetatifactor sp. GTDB lineage: Bacteria > Bacillota > Clostridia > Lachnospirales > Lachnospiraceae > Acetatifactor. Next base: position 9,388 of record JAZODQ010000064.1, on the reverse strand, counting down.
TTCCAGCGGGTAAACACTTTGGTAGGTTTCTCCAAGGTTTTTGCCAATATACGCGCCCCCGGCGAAGCTTTGCATTTCCGGGCATAAGGTAGCAGGTCATATACTTTATTCTCAGAAATATTTATCAGGGACGGGGCATACTCAAATACCCTGTCATACTTTTCATCCAGTGGCTGATAACGCTCTTCAAATGAAGTTTTTTTGATGGGATATACCTCTCCATCCCTTCCAATCATTACATAAATATCATTGCTGCAGGTAACGAACACATCACCCTCCAGGGTTCTGATTTTACATTCCGTACCTTCTTCAAACAATTCTCCAAGCTTTACATACCCATAGGTTGCAGCCTTCTTTTTATACTGCTTAAGTTCCTCCCGGCATTGTATGCCATCATTATAATTCACAACATCATAGTCATCAAAATAGGTATCCAGTCTCTGGAAAAAATAGGCCTCGATGCTCTGCCCCTTATACATTTTCTCAAATTGAGCCGCATTAATAAATCCGCCGGCCTTATCAATATGTCCGCCTCCATCACCAATATCAGCTGTTATAAATCCTGCCAATTCGTTTGCAGCCACCTCTAACAGACAACTTCTTACAGATAATTTATATCCTCCGGGGTACTCACTATAAACGATACACACATCAATGCTGTCCACCTGAAGTGCCAGATCACCGATCAGTCCTAATATATTCGGGTCACATGCCTTTGAGGTAATAATTGCTGCCCGATGCTTTTCTACATAATTATGGCGCAAAATAGCAATTCCGGCAGTTTCAAAATCTTGAATATTCAAATTAGCATATTTTAACCGGTTCAATAATGCCTTATCATATTGCAAAAATTCCATCATATCCCTATCATAAGGATGGCTTATTTCTGCCATCTGATTACTGTCCATATAAAGGCCATAGTACAAGGCAGTCGCCACCTTTTTATCAGCATTGACATCATAACCTGCTTCTTTTAACAGTGCATAACAAACTGTGGCACAGCTGACCAAATGGCTTCTGATTTCTGCCATTTCATCAGACACCTTACCTGTATTGTGATGGTCAATCATGGCTATATTCTGTGCTTCAAACTTCTGCACATTACCCTCTCCATACTGGCAATCTACTAATAAAAGCAGCTCCGGATTATGTATCTCATTCACGAACTCAACAGGTATACCCAGTTCCGAAATCAGCAGAACCATATTACTCTTGCTAATGGCATATCTACCGCCATAAACTATCCGTACATCCTTATTCCGTTCTTTTAAATATCTGTATATAGCATAGCCGGACCCTACTGCATCTGCATCCGGATTATCATGCAACTGAATCACAATCTGGCTATATCTCTCTAAATCAGCTAATACCATCTTTTATCTCTCCTATTTTACAACAATACCTTTCTTGGTCAAATCTATGGTCATGGCCGGACGTATGCCATACCCTTCCAAGCCCACACTTGTAAGTGTAATTTGTTCGGTGCTGTAACTGTTACAAACCATATAAGCTTCATAAGGATGGCGCATGTCCGTATCCCTAAGCCACCAGGAATAATCTTCGGCGCCAAGTTCCAGTGCATAAACTTCATACCAGTCAGTCTTATCCTGCTCACATGCGGCTGCTGTAGGTATTGCCGCCAGCTTTACATCTGCCTCTTCAAACCATGTGAGTTCATCCTTTGCCAGCAAAAACACCTTATCTTCCGTAATTTCACCGTTGGTTACTACATCTGTCAGCAGTATAGCCTGAAGCTCCTCTTCGCTAAAATTACTTAAAAATCCGGCTTCTGCATCATATCCGTTCTGTAAACCGGACATAGCTGCCGCATTTGGTTTTTGGTCCGCATACTTTACATTTTCTTCTGTTGCATTGAGCCAGGTACGGATATTGGAAACACTCCATTGACTATTTCCTCTGAGTTGATATTGCAGCGATATATCTTCGTCGGATATATCCTCTCCCCAATAGTCCCTGCCATCATAAAAATTATACTTACCGCTTTCTGCTGCATCAAAAGCTTTCATGGTCAAAATATGCTTCGCAACCACTACCGCTTCCTTACCGTCAGCAGAAACCCGGAGCACTCTCCATTCTATGGGTTCTCCGTTATAGGTTCCAAACACAACGGTCGCTCCCGGTGAAACATCTATCACGTCTTTTTCCTTTATCGCAAAGTATAATAGTAAACCGCCTAACAGTAATAGTAATGTTGTTATCAGTAATAGTATCTTTTTCCCTTTTGGAACACTGTTTTTTTCTTTTCCTAAGGACTGCGCCGTAATATCCTTTCCTTGTTCCGTTTTTTCTGAAAGACTCTTTATGATTTCCTTATCAATATCACCATGCAACGTATGAATCCATTGATGTGACATCAGAAAATATTCCATGGATTTGCTTAATTCCACATCCTCAAGTTTATATACAATAATTCGTATCTTTTTGCTGACTGCTCTTTCGATTTCCCGCAGCACATGAGGTGAACTGTTTGCTTCCTTTGACAACAGTAAAAGTACCGCATCTGCCCGCTCTATTCCTCTTATGATTTCTTCCGCATATTCATATCCTGTCCTAATATCCCGCGGTGCAAGAAAGCAATTATGACCATTTGTTTCTATTAAATTACACATCTTTTCAGCCACATCAAAATCTTTTGATGAATGCGACACAAATACGTACATTTCATGCCTCCTATGGAAATAAGGTTCTTCCCAGACGTTACCTGTAAAGAACCTCAATACTTATCCTTATATATTCTCAATCTGCCAATCGATGCCACTCATTCCGTATTTCTCCAGGAATTGATTGGTTTTACTGAAAGGCTTGCTTCCGAAGAATCCTCTGTATGCCGATAAGGGACTAGGATGGGGTGCCTCCAGGATTAAATGCTTGGGATTATTCAGCATACTCTTTTTCATCTGTGCCGGTCTGCCCCAAAGAATAAAAACGATAGGTCTGTCTACCTGATTCAGTGCTCGTATCGCAGCATCAGTAAACTCCTCCCAACCCTTACCATGGTGAGAATTGGCCATATGTGCACGCACCGTAAGCACCGTATTAAGCATTAATACACCCTGTTTTGCCCACTTCACCAGATATCCGTTATTCGGTATGTAGCAGCCCAAATCATCCTGCAATTCCTTATATATATTTACCAGCGAAGGCGGTGCTTCCACGCCCGGTTTTACCGAAAAACAAAGACCGTGTGCCTGTCCGTCATTATGATAGGGATCCTGTCCCAAAATAACCACCTTTACTTTTTCAAGGGGTGTTAACGTAAACGCTGTAAATATCTCATCTGATGGAGGAAATATCTTTGTGGTATTATACTCACTTTTTACAAACTCGTACAAAGTACGATAATAAGGCTTTTTAAATTCATCTGAAAGTACTTCCAGCCAGTCATTATCTATCGCTGCCATTTGCCTTCTCATCCTCACATTCTGCCCACAAGCGGCATCATTTCCTTCTTTCACCGGCTACACTATAAGCGGACACTGACGCCCTTATCTCTCAGATATTCCTTTACCTGCTTAATCTCCAGCTCTTTGTAGTGGAAAAGAGATGCTGCCAGTACTGCCTCTGCCTTCGCTTCTGTCAAAGCTTCATAGAAATGCTCCAACTTGCCTGCACCGCCGGATGCAATTACCGGTATGCTCACATTTTCCGCAATAGCCCTGGTCAGTGCAATATCATAACCTGCCTTGGTACCATCACCATCCATGCTGGTCAAAAGGATTTCACCTGCGCCCATTTTCTCAGCCTTTATAGCCCATTCTACGGCGTCCATACCCATATCCACTCTACCGCCGTTTTTGTATATATTCCAGCCGCTTCCGTCTTCTCTGCGCTTTGCATCAATGGCAACAACCACACACTGACTACCAAACTTATCTGCCGCATCGCTAATCAGCTGAGGGTTCATAATCGCAGCGGAGTTTATGGAGATTTTATCTGCTCCCTCACGCAAAATCGCCTTAAAATCATCCACGGTTCGGATACCTCCACCTACCGTGAAAGGAATAAACACCTTGCTGGCCACTTCACGCACCCACTCAAGCTGGGTGGCGCGACTGTCTGCAGATGCTGTAATATCCAAAAATACCACTTCATCCGCTCCCGCCTTATCATATGCAGCCGCTACCTCTGCCGGGTCACCTGCATCTCTGAAATTCACAAAATTAACACCTTTAACAACCCTGCCGTCCTTTACATCCAAACAGGGAATAATTCTTTTTGTATGCATAATTCGTACATCCTCCGTTTTTAACCTTTTGTAATCCCGATAAAGTTCTTCAGGATATGTAAGCCCACATCAGAACTCTTTTCCGGATGGAACTGGCAAGCAAACACATTGCCACATTCCACGGATGCATGAATCAATGTACCATACTGTGTGGTAGCTTTAACGATTTCAGCATCCTCAGCCTGCAAATAGTAGGAATGTACAAAATAAACATAGGCATCTTCTTTTAATCCTGCAAATAAACGGCCTGCATTGGGATATCGTAGATTATTCCAGCCGATATGTGGAATCTTCAGTCCCTCTTCTTCCGGTATTCGCAAAATTTTGCCCTTTAAAACACCAAGCCCTTCTACGCCCGGAGCTTCCTCACTGCTTTCAAACAAAAGCTGAAGTCCCAGACAAATCCCCAAAAACGGAATCTTTTTACTTACTGCCTCTTTTATCACTTCTACAAGTCCAAAGCTGTGCAGCTTGTCCATGGCATCACCAAATGCACCCACGCCCGGCAATATAATGCCGTCTGCAGACAATATCTCCTCTTTATCTCTGGTGATACACACCTCTTCTCCCAAAAGAAGCAATGCCTTTTCTACACTTTTAATATTACCTGCATCATAATCAATAATTGCTATCATTTTACTTCCTCATACATCTTACATATTATCAATAAATTCGATATTTCCCATCTCTTCCTCTTCCGGAAGTACAGGAACATCCTGTTCATCTTTGGCAGTATTTTGTCCGCCGGATGTGGTGCCACCTGCTGAACTCTGCCCATTTTGGTCTTTACTATTCAGCCATTCCTGATAGCTCATCCCATCAACAATAGCCTTCACCGCTCTGGTGTATTCCACATCTTCCTTTATATTCGCAATGCTTCGTGCCTCCTCTTCACTTACATGATATTTGCTGTCCAAAATCGTCAACAACTCATTGTAAATCGCCTGCACATCAGCCCCTGCATTCCATTGATTGGAATAATCAAACAAAGCCGGATATTCATGAACGGACTGAATCAGACTGTCCAGAGCTTCCATCTCAGAACCCTCTTCTGCCAAAATCTCATACTCACGAATCCAAAGTCTCATTTTCAATATCATCTCTGAACGGTGGAACATAATCTGTTCGCTTTCATCCAGTTCTTTACCAAAGAAATTCTGGTAACAGGTCTCATAATCCTGATCATAATATGCCTGACGCCCTTCGCGCTTTGACATATATTCTATCATAACCGCACAGATAATAACGATAATTACACATGCGGAAATCCCAAGAATAACCACTGCGGAAACCTTTTTTCTGGACAAAGGCGGCTGTTGTATCTGCACTGTTTCTTGTGCATTCGCTTTTTTAGCCTTCTTTTCCAGCTTTGCCTTTTGCTTTTCTTCTTTCTTTTTCTTCTGCTCTTCCAGCTCTTCCGGTGTTTTACCTTTTTTCTTCTTTTTTGCAGGCAATGCATCCATTTCCTGTAAAATAGCCTTGTTTTCATCCGAAATAGAAAGATTTTCGTTTCCCTTGGAAGAATCTTCGTCCTCTTCTTCCTCTGTTATGAAGTCCATGAATCTGGTAAAGATACTTTTATTTTTGGACTTATTATTACGCTTTTCCTTATTTTTGCCATTACTTTGTGCAGACACATCAAAATCAGATGCAATAGCAGCCTCTTCTGACATACTGAACAAATCTGCCATCATTCCGTCTTCACTCAGCTGCTGAAACAAAGCATCTGCCGTTGCATCCGCATCGTTCATCTGAACAGCCTGTAAATCCACAAAATCAGCACCGGTTAATCCAAGATCGGCAAGTTCAATCCCTTGTAACGCTTCCATATCCACAGCTGCAATATCCTGCACTGTATCTATATCAGCCGTTGCATAATTCTGCAGGTCATTCAAATCGGCAAATCCCACACCTTGTAAGGCATCCATAGCCCCCTGTACTTCAGTGTAATTTACTGCATCAATGTCCACGTGAGGCAACATCGTATCTGTATCTTCATTTTGAGACACCTGACTATTTTTCGCCTGCTTACGTGCTTCTTTTTTAGCCAGCTTTTCCTGCCGTTTTAATTCCCGTTTTTCACGCTTTTGAGCTATACGCGAATCACGCAATGCTTTTTTCTCAGCTGCATTCATGCGCTTTTCGGTATTTTCGCCCTCTGAGCTGCTATTCTCCGTTGTTTCCTGTTCATCATCAAATAAAGCAGGCTCTTCATCTTCGAAATTACTTTGTAATAATTCTAGTATCCCGGCATCCACAGCTAAATTCTGCTCATCACGCTCTAGCATGTCCTTGATATGTACACTGTCATCTCCACTGTCATTATCCAGAAGATTGTACAATTCCTGCTCATCCGGTGTTTCAAAACCTTCTTCCTGTTCCATAGAACTGGTTCTTAGTGCCTGTTCCACTTCCTCTTCCGACATAAATCCTAAATCACCTGAAAAAAGAGCATCATCATCCTCCAAATCAGAGAATTCTGCTTCGTTCATTAACTCCGCCAAACCGGAAAGTATATCATTTTCCTGTATACCTTCAACCTTAGGTTCAACAATTTCAGATTCAAGTGCAACCTCCGGTTCGGGTTCCATCACCATCTCAGAAGCAGTTTCATTTACTACCTCAGCAGCAATTTCATTTACTGTCTCAGAAACAGTTTCAATTGTAGTCTCAACTGCATCTTCTGCAAACTCTTCATATACATTTTCTTCTGCAACTGAAGACGAATCATCCACAAATATTTTGTTGGGTTGCACCGATGTTTCTGCAGACTGTGCTATTTCCTCAGTATTTATATTTTCAGCTCCAAGATTTTTCAATAATCGATCTAAATATTCCTCTTGTGAAGACATCTCTTAACCCCGACTTTCTCTTTCGCTAAAACCTTGCTTTAGTTTATCATATCATGTGCAACCATTCAATTGCATTCTGTGCAATTGAACAGCCTTTTTCATTCAAATCGTCCGTAAGCTGATATAATCGCTCATTAATTCTGAACATTTCTGCCTTTTGATTGTAAAACGCTATTTTCTCAAAGGGCCATCTCATTACAGAAGGGCAATCAAACTCCGCACCAAGTTCCAACACTAACAACTTTTTGTTCAATGTTCCCTGCAACCACTTGGTGTATAACTGCCACTTGTCCAGGTAACCTGATTCATCGTAATTTTCGTTGTAATAGTTATTTAAAACCATCTGTGCACCGCATTTTTCACATCTTCCAAAATGCACGGAGTCACAAATATTTTCTATGGAATTTTCTACCCGGTCTTTTGCCTGCATAACCGAAAATATTCCCGAGTCAGCCGGAACCTGCACCAAACTGCCTTCACATCCGTTCTCACACTGGATATGCGTCATGCTTCCGCAAGGCATCGTAAGATATCCGTGTTTCCACTCTATATCCTGTATTACTTTATTGGTTGACGTACTAATCACAAAATAATTTTTATCCTTTAATAAATCCTTTAATTTATTTAGGGCATCTGTAATCATTTTTTGTCCGTCCCCAAGCTGATAGTAATTATATGCAGGAATAAGCCATGCCTTATTTTGCTCCAAATACTTTATATCATCTGCGTAATTAGAATATGCTTTTAAAAACTTTTTGCCGTTAAACTCCTCACCTAAACCGACCAAGACCATATCCGCATCCTGTATGCATCTGTAGATATCTAATTCCATGCTTTCAACTCTCCTAAATACAGTTTATGGCCTTTATATAACCACATATTTACAATATCATGCAAATAACATTTTCTCAAGGAAAAAGCCGGGATAATTCCCGGCTTTTCACTTATTATTCATCTAAATGTTTTTCAAGAACTAACTGATCAATAATTTTTACCAGGTTACCAATCTCAGGCTTGGACAACTGTGCATCTGCTCCAAGGGCCTCGCCTTTCTTTCTCATATCATCATTAACCAGTGATGAGAAAATAACAACAGGAATATGCTCTGTATCACGGCTATCCTTTATTAACTTGGTCAAACGATGGCCATCCATTTCGGGCATCTCAATATCCGTAATCACACAACGTACATGTTCATGAAGTGTACCGTCTGCAACACATTGTGTAATAACATCATATGCCTTCTGACCGTTTTCAGTATGTATCAGATTCACATAACCTGCTCTTTGCAGGGAATCTACTATTAATTTATTAAGCAACGGTGAATCTTCAGCAATCAAAATAGGTACACTGCTACGCTTTCTGTCACCGAGCGCATTAATTTCAGAAACCTTTAAACCGGTCTCAGGATTAATGTCTGTAACAATCTTTTCAAAATCAAGAATGATAATCAGCTTATCATCCAGTTTCACAATACCTGTAGCAACACTGTCATCAGCCGTTGAAATTGTTGCACTGGGCTTTATAATATTCTGCCATGAAACACGGCGAATTCCATGTACATTTTCTACATGAAAAGCAATATCCAATTTATTAAAATTAGTAATGATAAAGAAACCGTTGGCATCGGACTCACCGCGTCCCAAACAATTCTTTAAGTCAATCGCCGTTATCATAGTATCACGCGGCATAAATATACCTTCAATACTGGGATGAGAATTGGGTACCGGGGTAACTGTCTGGAAAGGAATAATTTCTCTAATCTTGGCTACATTGATACCATAACAATTCCCTGCCAGAGTAAATTCAAGTATCTCCAACTCATTCGTTCCGTTTTCAAGTAAAATCTTTGTATCCATAAGTTCACCTCGTAACTTTCCCAAATAAACCGTGAATTTTGAATATCATTTATCATTTGGAGTATTTTGTATCTACATAGGTTTATTATAACACATTTTACAAAAAATAAAACAATAATCTGAAAAATTCTAACAAATTTTTTAATATGATAGACCACTATAATTTGTAGCATTACACAAACGCTTCCGCGAACTCTTTTTGAACAAAAAAAAGAGTGGAAAACCACTCTTTAAGGTTTATACCTTCAAAACCGAACACCAAATCATCTAAAGACTTCAGTCTTTTTTCTTTTACATCCATTCCCTTCCACCTTGGTTAAGCCCTCGACCGATTAGTAAATGTCAGCTGAACACATTACTGTGCTTACACCTCATTCCTATCTACCTTGTAGTCTTCAAGGGGTCTTACAACTTTCGTTGGGATATCTCAT
>JAZODQ010000063.1:0-3032 GCA_045597105.1 Acetatifactor sp. | reverse complement strand
GTGATACATACCCAAAGAAATGGTCAATATCATGAAAATCATAATAAACTGCTGCTTACGTCCGTTTTTCAGATTTTCCATAAAGGACGCATAACTTGCAGGCTTCCAGAATTTTCTACCCAGATTATAAACCAAACCGATCAATACGGGCTGTAATCTCAGGAACAATAATCCCATACCTACAATAAACAGGGAAGAACTGATATAAAGCAAAGGATCCAGTGATTCACCCTGCAATACGCTCTGCACCATGGCATCCTGATTTTTGGAGAAGGTATAGTAACCATAAAGAGCAACTCCCAGACATACTACATCTAGGAACAGTTTCTCCCACCAGGATTTCTTTTTCAGCGCATTGGACTGTTTTAATTTTACGATAGACAGACGACTGTGCTTCAGTGCAGGCAATGTCATAATCAATATGGAACCTGCTGCTGCCGCACCGGCATACTGCCATACATCTGTTGTCATGTTTATTGTCAGATTACGGGTAATATCAAACTCCAGGAAATTCTCTGCAGAACCCAGAATTCTGGTAAACACCGTACCAAGAGGCATACCGCCTGCCAGACCAAGCAATGTCAGGAAAATACTCTGATACAGATATAATCTGAATATCTGTCCGCTGGAGCTGCCTCGGCTCTTGATTACGGAAATCTCATTTCTTTCCATATCATACATCTGACCGGAAATCATAAACAGGAATGCACACAATAAAATCAGTACGGGTACCTGTAAAATAAACAATGTAGCCTCGATTTTATTCTGTTTACCCATAAAGCTATCCAGAATATTCAGATACGCAGGCTCAGAAATAACGCTCTTAAAAGCACTCTCCTGTGTCAGATGGGTAATCTCATCTTTCAGATGCTGTGCATCAGCTGCTGCCAGGTCCTCATATTCAAACATGGAATAGTATGTACAGGTCATGGTATATTTCGCTGCGTTTGCACCGGTAAAACTCTCTCTGAACAGAGCCTCATTCATCAGACATACGCTGTCCATTTCATCAGGCGTAACCTGCCAGTAAAAATCATCCGCATCCGCTTCTTCAAATACACCCACAATCTTCAGACGGATTTTTTCGCCTGCAGGATTTTTCAATGCTTTAAATTCAATGGTTTCACCTACCAGCAAATCACAGGTAACCATACACTGCTGACTGATAACAACCTCTATGGCACCGTCATCGGACAGACCGTCCTCTGAATACATCTCACCGGACAGAATTTTAGCTTTCTCAGGCAAATCCGTCATATAAGCCAGTCTCAGATACAGACCATCCACTTCGTCGCGCTTCATCTGGGATTCAGCCTCTACCTTAGATAAGCTGTAGTATTCAATGGTGTTTTTCTCCGTTACCCCCAGCTGGTCATAGATACCGTCCAGCAGGTTCTCAATACGAGCCATGGTGGCACCGTCCCTCTCCTTTTTGGAGATAATGACCAATTCCTGCATGGCCGGCCACTCACCATGCTCCGTCAAATAATTATCAAACTCATCTCTGAGCATACGATCGAAGGCTGCATTACGATACATAGGAAAGCTGACTACCGTTGCAATCAACAAAATGCTTCCCAATACCAGGCACATAACCATCCATCGTTTTGCCCAACATTTTCGTAACATTACTCTAAGCATATTTCCGTTCCTTCCTCAAGCCCTTCAATCACCCAATAATTGGCTGTATCAAATCCGCCTGCAACAAAGCTGGTTGTGACTACCTTGCCATTTTTATCTACCACATCCACATAGGTATTACCATTGGTGCTCCATACAGCACTTCTGGGTACCAATACTACATTTTTCATCTCTCTGACTGTTGCAGTAACAGTGAATCGGTTTCTGTTCCACCAGCCGGTCATATTGCCCCACAGGCTGCCTGCCATGTCGCTTATATACTCGGAAGGCACTGAAAACATTACATATTCAGTATGCAATGCAGAACTAAGTCCCAGCTCGGAAATATTTGCCACTGTACCGGGCACGGTTACCGTCTGGTTATCCATATTGCTATAAGATATAGTAACTTCATTGCCAAAGTTCATCAACAGATTATCATTTGTTCCTTCAATATAACAGGTATCCTCATCTGCAATATAGAACATAATCTGATCCTTCTGCACAATGTCTTCTGCCTCATAACTTGTCATACCTACAATAACACCATCGCGGTCCGCTTTGATGGTAGTAGTCGCAAAGTCTGCCTTTATCTCTGCTATGGTCTCTTCAATATCCGCAATTGCTTCACGTCTGTCTGCAAGAACTTCTTCATCATCCTCTACATCATCGTTCAATATGTCATTCAGACGCTCATTTGCTCTCTGCAGCTGTTTTTCATATCTGTTTAAAGTAATGGGATCCTTCTCCACTCTTATGGTAGCCAGCACATCTCCCTTGGATACAATGTCATAGTTCTCCACATTGTATTCCACAAAATAGGTAGTACCATAAGCAACTTCATTCTTTATCAAAGTATTGGAAGGATATCCCAGGCTACCGCTTACAGTGGCAGTCGTACTAAAAGTACCCTTTCCCACGGTTTTGCGTCCGATTTCCGCCTGATGTGCATCCTCAGACAGGATAACATCACCATCATTCAATCCATCTAATATCTCTGTGTATGTACCATCGCTAAAACCGGTCTCTATCTTCGTATAGATAGCCTCACCGTCCTTATATACAAACACATAATTACCGCTTTCATCCTTCTTGATAGCGCTCTTGGATACAGATAACGCACCTTCTCTGGAATCATTGACTACATTAATCACCACGAAATCACCAATCTGGATTTCATTAGCTTCATCCTTCACCACAAAGGTTGTATAAATGGTTTCACCCTGGGCAGACAAACGGTTATACTCTTCCGTTTCCATGGGCTGATATTTTACTTCATAACGCTTACCGTTTACAAAAGCATACATATCTTTTGCTTTTTCTGCAGTTGCCTTATTGATATACTCACATTTCACGATTTTCTGTGTGATATCACCGATGGCAACTACGGGAACATCCTTGTTGATACGGTC
>JAZODQ010000062.1:0-21297 GCA_045597105.1 Acetatifactor sp. | reverse complement strand
CGAGTAAAGATGCTATATCCACAAAAATCACCTAACATTCTGCAATTTTTAGAATTATTCTGCAAAAATATCCTTTCTATACAATTTTACTAAATTTTTAACCTCTTGTCTACTTTCTTTTACAATAATTTTTCTACCTGTTGTAAGGGTTATAACCGTATCCGGCGTCTCCTCCACAATCTCGATTAAGTGCGGATTTACAAGTATTTTTACCTGATTTATCTTCGTCACTTCTATCATTTTTAATCCTCCCGTTCCCTTATTTCTGGGAAGAAATTCCCATGGTAAATTTTTGCAATATTCTTATATGGCATACAAGGGACGGAAATGTCTTCCGTCCCTCATATATACCCATTAAAATTATCTCTTTAAGTTGGTTAATTCTTCCAATAATGTATCTGATACAGTGATAATACGGCTGTTTGCCTGGAAACCTCTCTGGGTTGTAATCATTTCTGTAAACTCGGAAGACAAATCCACATTACTCATTTCCAGCTGACCGGTGGACATATAACCGCCGTTCGCAGTGATATCGGTACCCACACCGTCAAACTCACCGGAGTTCATGGTTGCGGAATACAGGTTGTCACCCTTCTTTTCCAGACCGGAAACATTGGCAAATTCTGCAGTTGCAATCTGACCAAGCAGCTTGGTCATACCATTGTCATAACTTGCATAAATCATACCGTTGTTCTGAATGGAAACACCAATCATATCTCCTAATCTTCTACCTGCACCCATGCCTTCTGCATCGCCACTGGTAGCAGCTACAGTTGAAGTACCCTTGTTATCAAACATGGAGCACTCAGAAAAATCAATCTCGATATCTGAGAAATTGCCGCCCAAAGATGAAAAATATGCTGTCAGCGTATTGGTAGTAGGAGAACCGCCAATTCCCGCAAACTTACCGTTATCCGGATCAAACTCTATGGTAGAACCGTCATAAAAACGTCCGTTTGCAGTAAAGGAAGCATCTGCATCCGTATTGTCAAACATAGGGAAAGCATTTTCTGTTTCACTATTGCCCTGAGCCAATATACCCAGCATCTGCTCTACGGAAACAGGCGCACCGGAACCATCCACATAAAGATTTAAGAATTCTTCGGTGGATCCTTCATATCCATATGCTTTTGCAATATTATCCAAAGCTTGCTGTACGGTCATGGTTTTACCGTCAACACCTATCTCTTCGTCTAAAGCCTTTAATGTACCGCCATCAAACAATGCATTCACATCTGCATATGCCTCGCTGCCGTCCGCACTGCGCAGAACCTTTGCAGTCTTATCCCATGTATAACCGGATGACTGGAATGCGACTTTGATTTCCCGCTCCTGGGTATTATTTTTCACACCAAATGCCACCTCTGAAATATCAATGGATTCACCGTTTGCATCCAAAAGTGCAGAAAGCTCCAGACTGTACTCATTTACATCTGCTGACTGTTTTAAATTAAATCTGGCGGTATAGCTGTAACCCAGATTATCAAAGAAGTTCAGATTAACCACTTTACCGTTTGCACTGGTTACATCACTATCGTTTCTATCCAGAATGCCGGAAACATATCCCTTGGTAGTAGCCTCGGGAGGATAAGTCATATTAGCCGCACTCATGATGCGCAGCGGCTTTACTGTATCCTGCTTGATAGTCGCACTGTCCAGTCCCTGTGAGAAATCCACTTCCCATCCCATAACATTATAACCGATACTGGTCATTGCCAGGTTACCCGCACCATCCACGTAGAAGGAACCTTCTCTGGTAAAAAAGTTCTCACTACCGTTACTTACGACAAAAAATGCATCACCTGTGATCATGATATCAAAAGGATTACCTGTTGACTGGCTTGCACCCTGAGTAGTCATATTTACATTGATGGCACCTGCTTTTACACCCAGACCGATCTGTCTTGCATTGGTACCACCGGTACCGGTAGTTGCATTGGGTCCGCTTGCCTTCTGGGTTGTCTGGCTCATAAGTTCACTAAAGGTAATGGTACTTGCTTTAAATGCTGTAGTATTTACGTTCGCAATATTATTACCGATTACATCCATCTTGGTCTGGTGTGTTTTCAAACCTGCAACACCAGAATATAATGATCTCATCATAACTTTGTTCCTCCTTATCCGGAACCCTTTCCCTTCTGTCAGTCAGGGAAAATAACCTCCTGAAAAGGTCCGGTTATCTCATTTACATGATTACGGCTCCGTTGATATTTGTATAAACGTTTTCATTTGTATCCGTGCTGTCCATTGCGGTCACAACCGTGTTATTGGGCACATTTACGATAAATGCCAAATCATCCACAATAACCAGCGAATCCTTAATTCCTTTTTGTTTCGCTTTCCATGCTCCGTCATTCAGTCGTGTCAGCTGTTCTTCACTCAGGTCTATATTTCTGTCTGCCAGTCTTAAAGAGGCATGCTTGGAAAATTTCAAAGCTCCCGGCCTCTGTACATTTTGTTCCAGCGTTTTACGTGCCAGAACTTCCTCAAAAGACATTCCCGGAGTTTCTTTCTTTTCCTCTGCTTTTGAACTCTTATTCAGATACAGCTCAGACATCTGCTCTATGGAAAGAAAACCGCTTTTCTGAATATCCATATTGCCTGGCTCCTATGCTTCTGTACCGGCACCCTCTGCGCCTTCGCCATCGTCAGTGCCCTCGGGTGTTTCAGTACCTTCCGGATTATCTGCGCCTTCTGCCTTACCTGCTGCTTCCAGCAGAGCATTTAACTGATCCACATACAGTCCTAATTCTCTTACCTGCTCGTCTGTAACAAACTCTCTCTGATAATCAGACATGCTGTTATAAGTATTAGCCAATGTTGTGATAACATCTTCATGTGACAGGTCAATCGCACCAACTGCAGGCAGGGAATCCAATCCTTCGGTAAATGCTTTTGCCAAATCATTCGCCAGTATATATGCCGAATCAGCTACCGCATCCAAATCATCCATGGAATAGAGATTTCCGCCAATGGATAAATATGCCTTGCTGTTTTCATATACTACATAATCCACTTTACCTTCCACAACCTTAGTTTCACCGGAAGCGGTAGTGGTCTTCATAGACACCTCTTTACCCACCAGCGAGCTGGCTCTCTGTAAATCCATACCGGAAGCCATGTTCTGCATGGTTTCTACCTGTGTAAACTGTGCGTATTGGGATATGTATTCTGTATTTGAGGTCGGCTCCAAAGGATCCTGATACTTCATCTGCGCTACCAAAAGCTGCAAAAAGGAATCTTTATCCATATCATTGCCGCCACTTGTTTTAGAAGCAGACAAGGAACTCTGTGATACACTTTCCACTATCTGTCCATTTTCAATCGCTGCTATATTGGACATTTCCTTCTCCTTTCTTTATGCCATGTAATCTACCGTGTTACCGTTTGCAGCCATCATTTCCACTGCAATTCGCTCTGCGTCATTTGTCATTTCCACTATTTCGGATTCCAAAGACATTTCGCTTAAATTAAGTCTTCTGGGGCGGGGTCTGTTTTCATTTTCTGCAGTCTGCTCGGCCTGTCTTCCCTGCTCAAAGCTCTGTTCAAAGGTCTGTGTCTGCACCGACACCTCCACAGCATCTACCTTCATGCCCTGCTGCTGGAACTGTTCCTTAAGTTCCACCATCTGGGTTTCCAGTGCCGCCTTCACAGTTTCATTCTCGGCAATAAATTTTGCCGTTACCGCTTCGCCTCGTACCTCCACTTGAATCTGAAGAGTACCCAAACTTGCGGGATGTAACTGCATTTCCAAATTACTTACCTCGGGCTGCAACTGTATCTTCATATAGTCCATCACCTGGTCCATAATCTGTCTGGTCGTTTCGCTGAATGTAAGTGTACTTTCTGTGGCAAAGCTGTCAGCCACCTGTGTCAGATTGTTCTGAAAATCTCTGACTGCCTGATTCGCCTGAAAAACATTTCTTACATCTTCTGTCTGTTGTAAATCCGTCCCTTGATTCTGAGTCTCACTGTGCGTATCCTGCTGCGCTGTATCCATGCCTTCCTTCTGGGAAACAGTTCCGGTCACCTCAATTACCGGTCCGGTCACTTCCTGGTTTTCCACCTTTGCGTCATCAACCGCCTTCACCATACTGTCCTGCATATCGGTGAAATCCGCCTCCGCAAGCTGATTCAGCTCCTGCACAGATATCCCCAGTTCTTCACTGCCCTTCTCCAAAAGTTCATTCAGGCCATTCATGATTTCCTGATAATCCTGAAGAAGCTGCTCGTCAGTAAGCAGTGCCAGAGAATCCTCTGCTCCGGTCAGACCTAACACAAAGTCACTAAGCTTGCCCGTATCCAGTAAATCCATCTCTGTCAGTTCCATCTGTTCCAGCATGGCTGCAAATTCTTCTTCAGAGATATTTAAAGTCTCCATAATTTGCTGTTTCAGGCTGGCCAGCATCTCGGCAATTACTGCCATCGCTTCTTCTGAAGATACATCCTCTTCCATATCGGAAGTGTCGGAACTTACGTCATTGTCAGTTTTAACTTCTGTCTGCTCCTGGGCCGCCTGTGCAGCCTCTGCTCTCTCCAGTGCACGCTCTACATCCGACTTTCCTTCTGTTTTCTGTACAGGTTCCGCATCAAAATCCTGTACCATATCCGCTTTGTCATTTCCTGTCTGCTCGTTGAGTACAGCCTGAAAACCATTACCGCTGCTCTTATTCACTGCAGGCATGGGAAAACTCTGCGAAATTCTAATATCGTTTGCTGATATCCTGGTCATCTTGTCCTCCTTTCACATATTATTTAGTTACGGCATGTCTTCGGGCATACCATAAGCTATCAAAATATATGTCGGCAAAAAAGGACAAAACCTTAAGCCTCAGGGTCCATTATTTTTGTTATTTTTGCAGCTACCTCTGGATCCATTACACCCATTATGGCACCTCTGTCCTCTGCCGTCATTACTTTGAGAATGCGCGCCACCAAATCCAGATTGTCGGTCATCTCCTCAAAAATGCCTGCCGCCTGCTTGGGTTTCATTTCAGAATATGCCTGTGCATAAGTCTGTATCTCTTTGCTTTCCTCAAGCTGCATAATCACCTGTTTGTAAATATACTCTGCAGTAGTAGGATCCATAGCCTCATAATACTTCTGATATGCTTCCGCACCGGGGCCATTCTGTGCATATATTACTTCTTCGTAAAACTCTGTACGGATACGCTGGAATTCTACCTGCTTCTTTTCAAACTCCTGTAATCTGAGAACTTCCGCTTTCAGCGTTGTAATTTCTTCTTCATTCACATTAATTTCATTCTGTGCACGTTCCAGCTGAAGTTCCAGTTCCTTAATCTGCTTCACTGCATCCTGGAGATTCGTATAACCACCGAAACTTTCCTTGTCAGTAGTTTCCGTCATACTGTTTCCCGGAAGAATCAGATTTAACACCGGTACATCTTTGAGTATGGGTTTCAATACCGAACTTCCGAAACCACCGATATCCAATTTTACAACAATACAAATTACTGCAAGCCACAATCCTATGATAAGCAATGTGGCACCGAATGCTGCCAGACCGCTACCTTCTTCATCTTCAGCCAGATCATCTTCTCTTCTGGCGATTTCCTTTGCACGCTTTCTGGCTTCTTTTTTCCTGAGCTTCTCCTCTTTTAAAAGTTCCTTTTTTTCAGCTTTTAACCTGTCTTTTTCAGCCTTTGCCGCCAATTCTTCCGGACTTTTTTCCCTTGCCACTTTACTCACCTGCCTTCTTCTTTCCGTAAGTATAACTGGTCAGTTCATCCACTGCCTTACTTTCCAGTCTGTTTTCTTCACGCATATATTCCTCGAAAGCCTTTTCCTTCAAAGCCTCATGTGTCTTTATATCACGTGCAATTTCCGCCAGTTTTTCCCTGGCGTCTTCCACTTTTTCCTCTGCAATCCTTATATTTTCATGCTGCATCCGAATATTCTGTTCCATATGCAGAATTGCATTCTGATTTTCCTCTATATCACGGACACGCAGGCTACCTGTCAGTAATTCTCCCGCTCTTTGCTCATATTCCTGTTTGCGCTGTTCAAAGTTCTTTAAGATATCCTGCTCTCTGACCAACGCATTCTGAGCTGCACTGAATTCCTGTTTTGCCTGAGTTTCCATCTTTATCCTGATATCCAGAATACTTTGTAAGGAATATCGAAATCTGGCCACACTATATGCCCCCTGTTAGAATAATGCCTTTAACAATTCCAAGCTTTCATCAAAGGTAAACTTGTCATCCACATCCTGGCGCAAAAACTCATTTACTGCATCAATCTTGGCAATTGCCTGGTCAATAGACGGGTTGCTGCCCTTTTTATAGGCACCGATGTTAATCAAATCCTCTGCCTCGTTGTAGGTAGCCAGCACATTTTTCAGTTTACCCGCCAATTGCTTATGCTCCTTTGTGGCAATCTGACCCATACAACGTGAAATACTCTGCAGTACATCGATAGCCGGATAGTGATTCTTATGTCCTAATTTTCTGCTAAGCATGATATGTCCGTCCAAAATACTTCTGGCTGTATCGGTGATGGGTTCGTTGAAATCATCACCATCTACCAAAACCGTATACAAACCGGTAATGGAGCCCTTATCTGCCCTGCCTGCACGCTCTAAAAGCTTGGGCATCTCTGAATACACACTCGGGGGATAACCACGGCTTACGGGAGGTTCCCCGCTGGCAAGACCGATTTCTCTCTGTGCCATGGAGAAACGTGTCAGGGAATCCATCATCAGCAGCACATCCTTGCCCTGATTGCGAAAATATTCTGCTATCGCCGTAGCTGTTTTGGCTGCCTTATTTCGTTCCAGGGCAGGCCTGTCCGAAGTAGCCACTACCACTACGGAACGCTTCATACCTTCCTCGCCCAAATCACGTTCAATAAACTCCCGGACCTCACGTCCACGCTCGCCTATCAGAGCGATTACATTGATGTCCGCTTTGGTGTTTCTGGCAAACATACCCATCAATGTGGATTTACCCACACCGGAACCGGCAAAAATACCGATTCGCTGTCCTTTTCCTACGGTAATCAGGCCATCTACCGCCTTAACTCCCAGGGAAAGCACTTCATCTATGATTTCCCTGCTCATAGGATCCGGCGGTGGTGCTTCAACCGGATACATTTCACCCTGCACGGCAAAACCATCCGTAGGGCGTCCCAGTCCATCCAGCGTCTTTCCCAAAAGTGCATCACTAACCTGCACAAGCAATGGATAATCCGTGTTTTCTACAATATTCCCCAAACCGATACCATCAACCGCACCATAGGGCATCAGTAATGTTTTTTTATCCTTAAACCCTACTACTTCTGCCATAATAGGCGGCAGTTCCGACTCATTCCCCGGTAGGATACGGCACACATCGCCTAATTTGGCATCCGGGCCGGCCGATTCAATGGTCAGGCCCACCACGTTAACTACCTTACCCATTTTACGAAAATAGGTCCTGTTTATCAGTTTATTATACTTTTCATAATCAATCACTTTTTCGCCCAAACAGATCACCTATTCTTTTCATCAAACTAGTTTTTTTCATAGGACAAGAGCAAGAGCTTTTGTCTCAATTCTTCTAACTGCGTCCCCAGACTACAATCAAAAATACCGTTCTCCGTTTCTATCAGACACTGATTCACGGAAAGGGTAAAGTCTTCCACAACCTCAACGGAACATTCCGGCGAGGTCACTGCTGATGTAATCTGCTTTTTTTGCATACTTACATAGGGATAATCCTCTTTGGACACATGTACCAGAATACTCCTGCCACCCTCAATACGGCTCAAAGTACTCCGGATCAGATTAAATACTATATCCTTATGCGCAGACAAATCCACATTGAAAATATGCTGATAAATACCGGAAATCACATCTACAAGTCTGGGTTCTATTTCATCAATCAGTCCCTGATACTTTGCTTCCAGTGCTTTTTCCTTTTCACGAAGCTTTGCAAGCTCCTTCTGTAATTCTCTGTCAGCAGCCTGCTTTCCTTCTGCATAAGCTTTTTCCTTAGCACTCTTTGCTTCACGGACCATCTGTTCCCTGGCAGCGGCCGCTTCCTGCTCAGCCTCGGCGATAATTCTTTTTACTTCTTTGTCTGCTTCGCTCAGAATAAGGTCCGCCTGTTCTCTGGCCTGGGAAAGCAAAGTTTCATCATCAGGTATCTGCACCTTCATTTCACCGGGCAACAATTCTTCACCCAAGGCAGTCAATTCCTCTACCTTCTCCGCCTGAATCCCGACTATGAATTCCTCCTTGTTTTCCTCCTGCATGCGTGCCATCAGCTCTTCTATTCTTTTAGACACCAGTTCATTGGTGTCGATAATCCTTTTATCTTCCTGCTGCAGGTTCATATTCCTGCACTTCACCAGACTAGACAACGATCTCGTCACCTCCGCCTCTGGAAATTACGATTTCGCCGGCATCCTCCAGCTTACGGATAATATTAACGATCTTCTGCTGAGCCTCTTCAACATCCTTCATACGAACAGGTCCCATGAATTCCATGTCTTCCTTAATCATTACTGCCAGACGCTTGGACATGTTATTGAAGATTGCATTCTGTACCTGCTCATTGGAGCCCTTAAGCGCAATAGCCATATCATTATTATCCACTTCACGAAGCACTCTCTGAATTGCTCTGTCATCAAGAAGCAGTATGTCTTCGAATACAAACATTTTCTTACGAATTTCATCAGCCAGCTCGGGCTCTTCGATTTCCAATGTTTCCATGATATGTTTCTCTGTACCACGGTCTACCGTATTCAAAATCTCTACTACCGCATCTACGCCACCGATAATGGTGTAATCCTGATTCACAAGACTTGCCAACTTTGATTCCAATACCTTCTCCACTTCTTTGATAACGTCCGGACTGGTTCTGTCCATTACCGCAATACGTCTCGCAACATCTGCCTGTCTGTCCGGTGTCAGGGAAGAAATAATCATCGCAGCCTGACTGGGTGACAAATAGGACAAAATAAGTGCAATCGTCTGAGGATGTTCGTCCTGAATAAAGTTGATTAACTGAGATGCATCCGTCTTTCTCACAAACTCGAAAGGCTTTACCTGCAGTGATGCTGTCAGCTTGCTGATAACCTCCATTGCCTTCTCTTCGCCCATGGCCTTTTCCAACAGTTCCTTCGCGTAGGCAATACCACCCTCTGCAATATACTGCTGTGCCAGACAAACATCATAAAACTCATTGATAATATCTTCCTTCAGCTGAGGGGTAATACTTCTGGTATTTGCAATTTCCAACGTCAATTCTTCTATCTCATCTTCCTTCAGATGCTTGAAAATACCTGCGGAACGCTCGGGTCCTAAGGCAATCAACAGAATAGCCGCTTTTTGCAATCCGGTGACCATACCACTGTCTCTACCTCTTGCCATAACTCATACCGCCTTTCTAATTCCAATCCTCGTTCAACCAGTTTCTAAGCAGACTTGCTGCCGCCTCCGGATTCTCATCCACGAATTTCTCTATCATCAGTCTGGTTGCTGACTTGGTCTCTACATCAATATCATCAACAGATTCCTCCGGTGTAGATTGTAACAGATTTTCAACTGACAATTCTTCTTCATCCGTCACCTCCACTGTACCTCTCATACTACGGAATACTACAAATGCAAGCAGACCTATAATAAGCACCAATACAATAATACTTGCACTGTCTCTCCAGGTAATGCTCAAACCCTCTTTGTCATAAAAAACAGGGGATATGTAAGAGACAATCGTAATTTTATCTGCAGAAATACCTGTGGCATTTGCCACCATTGCATAAAAATCTTCGTCAACTTCCTGTTTGATATCTTCACTATTGGCCAGCTTATACTCCTCCCAGGTCATATCTTCCAAAAGTCCCTGAGCCTTGGCATCCTTTTCGTAAATTTCCTTGTACTTAATGGCAGCAATGGAAATAGAGGAATCCGCATACTTAATGCCCCCCGCCGGAGTCACTGAATATTCACTCATTTCATTGGGTATATAGTCCACCAGATTTTCTGTTTCACTGGAAGAACTGTTGCCATAATCCGGACTTACATAAGTAATGCCACCGGCCTCCCCGTTGGAATCTGTACCGGGAACTCCGGCCACACCACCGGTGGATTCAAACTCATAGTTCTCCTCATGTACCTTCATACCCTCGGTACGGCCTTCATTTGCATAGTACTCTTTTACAGTCTTTTCATAGCTGGCGTAATCCATTTCCAAATGACTGGCTACTTCCACATTGCTGTACTGATTGGTACCGTACAGTACCTTCTTTACCTGATTCGCCACCATGGACTCTGCCTGATTCTGTAACTCCTGCATGGAATTTGCAATACCTGCTGTAGAGTAATCATCTCCGCCCGCAAAGAGCATGTTGGAATCAAAGTCTATAATGGTAATATTTGCCGTTGTCTTATTACCCAGAAATGCCGCCACCGCTTTTGCCATATTGGCTGCATTTGCCGAAGTAAAGGTGCCGTCCAGTTCCAGCTGAATAAACGCAGAAGATTCCTGCTGGGAAGCTCCAAGCGTGCCATTTCTGTCCGGTATATGAAAACGTATATTAGCTGACTTTACACTGTACATTGCCATGATATCACTTTCCAGCTGTTTCTCCAGATATACGGTATAGCGTTTTTCCCTGTCAGCCGCTGTCGTAGTAAGCCCTCCGGCCAATGCATCATCGATAGTGTAAGCATCAGGGACATAACCGGCTGCACCAAGTGCCCAGCGTGCAGAAGCTTCCTGCTCGCCTTCCACCCTGATTTCCAGACCATCCGTTGATGATTCGTACAATATTCCCGCACTATCCAGTATTTCAACCACCTCAGAGGCTTCCTCTGAATTCTCACAGGTAATCAGCTCCACATACTGCGGGCGACTGGTAACATACACCAGAATCGCCAATGCAAATATGGTGGCCGCCACTATACTGATAATGATTGTTCTCTGCTTAGACGTAAAGTGTTTCCACCAGTCCTGTATTTTATCTATAATCTCTTTCACTCTATCCGGCATAGTTTTTCTCCTCAGTTACAGGCTTTGAGAAATATATTGCTATTTCTCCGCAAATTTAGATCTGAATCTGCATCAGCTCCCGATACGCTTCCAGTACCTTGTCACGGATTGCTACCGTGTACTGTAGCGCCGTAGATGCTTTTTGCAGTGCTATGGTCAGATCATGGGTGCTTTCAGATTCACCCAGTGCAAATTTTATTTCTTCGTCCTCTGCATCGGACAAATATGCATTCGTAGTTTTAATATTATTAATCGCCGTATTCAGCAGGGCATCAAACATGGTCCCTTCGGCCTGCTGTGTCTTATCTGTCAAAGTGCCTGTCAGGCTTGACAAAGTAGACAGGGTCGAGGTTCCGCTTATACCGTTATTCAAGCCGTTCATTGCTGTTATATTATTCGTTCCCGTAAAACTGCTAATTGCGCTGATTGCCGACAAATCCATATCTTCTCACCTTTCGCTTTTCAAAATCCTACTCTTTGGTCAAATAGGCATTACTTCATTTCCAGACCTTTCAGTGCTATGTTTTTGCTGGCACTGAATGCAGTAGCATTCGCTTCATAAGCTCTGCTGGCATCTATCAGATTGGTCATTTCTGTCACTATATTGACATTGGGGTATGTAACATAACCATTCTCATCTGCATCGGGATGTGAGGGATCATACACCATATTCATCTCCGTAGTATAATCTTCGGAAATTGTAGTTACCTTTACACCGTTTCCGATGTTGTAATTAGCGGTAGCATCTCCAAATACTCTGCTGAAAGAAGGCGCACCTTCTCCCTTCTCCGCAAAGGTCACCACCTTGCGTCGATAAGGACTGCCGTCTGCAGTACGTGTCGTATTGGCATTTGCTACATTTTCACTGATCACATCCATACGAAGTCTCTGGGCTGTCATACCGGATGCGTTAATGTCAAAAGAAGAAAACATACTCATAATCATCTACCTCCCGTTTACTTCATTACAGACTGTAAATTTGCGAATTCCGACTGAATACTGCTTAAAAGTCCCTGGTATTTCAGCTGATTTTCAGCCAGATATACGTTCTCATTTTCAATATCCACATTATTCTTATCCAGACGATAGGAAAAATTAGCATAATCCGTATAAATCTTCGGTTCCAGATCCCTGGAGGTCAAAGCATTTACCTTTTCATCAGTACTTACATATCTGCGATGTCCCAGCGCCTTGGCCAATTCCGTTTCAAAAGCCACATCCTGACGCTTATAACCGGGTGTGGTGGCATTTGCTATATTATTGGCGATTGCCTCATTTCTAAGCCAGCTTGCATCAGCCGCTTTATCAAGGGCATTGATGTAAGAAAAAGCATTGGTATTTATCATATGTACCTCCGTTCCGGGTAGAATATACCCACTCTATTCTATTATAGTTTATTCTACGGAAAACTCAACATTTTTTTGACACAATCTTACAAAATAAGCACATTATATAGTACTTTTTTCCTTAATCTGGAATAAATATAGTAGATTGTTTTGTTTTTAATACAATAACACAGAAAACTTTCCAAAGAACAAAAAAGGACCCATCGTTTCCAATAAGTCCTTTTACTCCAATCAAATCCATTTCTGTATTAATTTCTTTGATTTTGACGTTTTAATTCTTCAATTTCATCGAACACTACATCATTCAATACCTTGATATAGGTTCCTTTCATACCGGATGAACGTGACTCAATAACACCGGCACTTTCAAACTTGCGTAATGCATTTACAATAACGGAACGGGTAATACCTACTCTGTCTGCAATCTTGGATGCAACCAAAATACCCTCCATACCGTTTAACTCATCAAAAATATGTGTGATGGCTTCCATCTCTGAGAAAGATAATGTACTAATCGCAGACTTCACAACAGCAACCTTACGGCTTTCTTCTGCACTCTCCTCATTTACTGCTCTCAGCATTTCCAGTCCCACAACTGTGGTTCCGTACTCACAAAGGATGATATCATCAATTTCATACTGTACATCGCATTTATAAATAAACAATGTACCCAAACGTTCTGCTGCAATTTCAATCGGTGCGATAATCGCCTGGAATTTACGAATATCGTCGCTCTCAAAGCCCAATGTCTGCAGGTTCACATTTTCCTTAGTGGATAATACCCCCAGAAATCTCTCATTTAACATAGAATCAATGAAACCACCTACGTTTTCATCAATCAATTCAGTAATCTCATCAACACCATCGGACTTTGCTACACCTAAAACCTTGCCCTTACGGCTGATAACCATTACATTTGAATTCAAAATCTCCCTCAGCACCTTGCAGATATCATTGAACACTACCTTACTGGAGCTGTTATTGTGTAAAAGCTTACCGATTTTGCGTGTCTTGTCCAATAATTGTACACTACTCATAACCCATTCCTCCAACCTGTTCTGCTTATTACGCTATCCCCCACGCCAATCACCATTAAATGATTTTCGCAATAACGCTAACTGATATCATATCTGTATCATAACACAAAAAAATTCAGATTTCAATGTTGATATAGTTAATTTATTTGTGTTTTTTATGATTTATTTGAAAATTCAGACAATGTGACATATCCACACTTCTCATTCATGCAAACTAACTTATTTCCCTTGCACAATAAAAGCTCCCCACACTCGGGACATTTTTGATCTGAAGGTTTCTGCCAAACCATAAAATCACACTCGGGATTATCAATACATCCAAAGTATTTTCTGCCTTTTTTGCTCTTACGCAGCACAATATCCTTACTGCACTTGGGACAGGCAACACCTACTTTTTCAAAATAAGGTTTGGTGTTTCTACAGTCCGGGAATCCGGGACAAGCCAGGAATCTGCCGTGAGGTCCGTATTTAATCACCATGTTGCGCCCGCATTCTTCACAAATTTCATCAGATACCTCATCGGCAATCTTCACCTGATCCAGATCTTTCTGCGCCTGCTCCACTGCCTCTTCCAAATCAGGATAGAAATTGGATACAATGGTTTTCCACTTTACGGTACCTTCTTCCACACCATCCAGAAGGGCTTCCATATTTGCGGTAAAGTTCACATCTACAATACTGGGGAATGCTTCCACCATCATACGATTCACTACTTCACCAAGCTCAGTTACATATATATTCTTATTTTCCTTTACAATATAACGTCTTGCCAGGATGGTTGTAATCGTAGGCGCATAAGTACTTGGACGGCCGATGCCCAATTCTTCCAGTGCTTTTACCAAAGAAGCCTCCGTATAATGAGCCGGCGGAGCAGTGAAATGCTGCTGTGCCTTTTCCTGTTCAAATGTAAGGCTGTCACCCTTATGCAGGCCGACAGTCAATGCATTCTTTTCTTCCTTGTCCTCTTCCTGCATATAGACACTCATATAACCGTCAAAAACAAGCTTGGAAGAAGCGACGGAAAACAAATGCTGCGCCGCCTGAATCTTTGCAGAGGATGTCTCATACTTTGCAGGATTCATTCTGCTTGCTGTAAAACGTTTCCAAATCAGCTGGTAGAGACGGAATAAGTCCCTGGGCAGCTCCTCTTTGATTTTCAAAGGTTCTCTGTTGATATCCGTAGGGCGGATTGCTTCATGGGCATCCTGTATCTTTTTGCCGCTCTTTTTGTCTGCAGTGCTCTCTGCCGCATAAGCCTCGCCGTACTTATCGGTGATATAGCTGCGTGCCATAGCCTCTGCCTCTTCAGACACACGGGTAGAGTCCGTACGCAGATAAGTAATCAGACCTACGGTGCCTTCTCCCTTGATATCCACGCCTTCATATAACTGCTGTGCCAGTCTCATGGTCTTTTGCGTGGAAAAATTCAGCACCTTGCTGGCCTCCTGCTGCAAGGTAGAAGTGGTAAAAGGCAGAGGTGCCTTTTTCACACGTTCACCGTGCTTTTCTTCCGCTACTGCAAAGTCAGCCTTCTTAATATCCGCAATGATGGCATCCACCTGTTCCTTACTTTCCAGGTTCACCTTACCATCCTTGGTTCCGTAATATTTGGCAGTTATAGGGTTCTTCTCCCCTTTTGCCTTTAAATCCACATCCAGCGTCCAGTATTCCTCCGGGATAAACGCATCGATTTCTGCCTCGCGGTCGCAGATAATACGAAGTGCTACAGACTGCACGCGTCCTGCTGACAGGCCTCTCTTAATCTTGGCCCAAAGCAGGGGCGAAATCAAATAACCCACCATACGGTCCAGCATACGTCTGGCCTGCTGTGCATCCACCAGATTCATATCGATTTCTCTTGCGTTTTTCAGTGATTCCTTCACTGCGTTCTTGGTGATTTCGTTAAAAGTAATACGATACACCTTCTTATTTTCCAGTTTCAGCGCAAAAAGCAGATGCCAGGAAATTGCTTCTCCTTCACGGTCCGGGTCAGTTGCCAGATAAATCTTATCTGCCTTCTTCACTTCCTTACGAAGATTCGCCAGAATATCTCCTTTTCCGCGAATCGTAATATATTTGGGTTCATAGTCACCCTTTACATCGATGCCTAACTGGCTCTTGGGCAAATCTCTCACATGACCGTTGCTGGCTGCAACCTCATAATTTGCTCCCAAAAACTTCTTTATTGTCTTTACTTTTGCGGGTGATTCCACGATTACTAAATACTTTGCCAATGTACTACCCAACCCTTTCCTTGCTTAACTTCGATTTATTCCATACCGTTTTCTTCTATATATATAATGTTACATTCCCTCATAAGTTAATCGTGAAACACTATACACTAAAAATTTTTAGAACGCAAGCTTTTTATTTGTAAATTATTTTTAAACAACCTTTCCCTGCATACTTTTTCCCAAGAAAAAAGGCCTATCCTTAGTCTATTATTCAGCAAAAACGGATAGTGCTATAGGGCGCATAGAAACCCAAAAAGTGATGGTGTGCCATATGTGGTGTTGCTGACAAAGTCACCTTTGCAATCCCTTATGAATTGCGTCTTTTCCGGTAAGAACATCTACTGGCCTGTGTCCCTGATATAAAGTACGATGGGCTATTGTGGGAAGTAAATGTGGATTTTCTAAAATGTGCGGCTTTGGAATTTGTGATTCGTCCCTATTTTTATGAGCTGGGACAAAAACAGGGACCTGATTCCAAAGCTTCGCACATAAAAAAATCTCACATTTGCTTCTAAAACAATAGCCCATCGTACTTTACGACACGGACACAGACCAGCAGATGTTCTTACATGAAAAGACACAAAAAAACGATTGCTATTTACTTATTTTTCACCGGACGCAGCACCTCGTAACCGATTCCTTCCGGATAATGGCGCTGATACATATTACAGGCTTCCTCGTTCCATTCATAACCCTTTGTAGCAGGATCAAAGCCCCACGCAAGCTTTTCTACTCTGCTCATAACCTCCCCATTATCCTTGAGATAATCAAAGGGCGGGTGATAAAAGACCAAATAATCACTGGCGGGGATTTCACGACATTCAAAGCCCTGGGGAATAATACCCTCATAGTCTGCCGGCACACCAAACCCGTAGAAATATCCCTTCTTTCCATTTTCCCAAAACCACCCTGCCGTATGGCATGTTACAATATTGTGGGATACATGGCTCATACTATCGATGATTCCGCAAACAGTATCGCAATCATGATTCTGCCAGAAACTGCAATAATCTTCTGCCTCAACATCCCAGATACCGATATATTTGTGGGCAGGAATATGTTCTACCCTGATTGCTGCCTCTTTTAATAATGTTGTATTCATCGTTGGTTCTCCTTTATCCATATAATGTTCAGGAAAGAAAACAACCTTCATCTGTTGAAGTGCAATGGGTATAGGTCGCTTCCGATATACCGCCGGTGTACATCCGAAGGTACTCATAAAGGCTCTCGTCAGAGCCTCTTGGGAAGAATAGCCATACTGCAGTGCTATATCCAGTATACGCTCCTCACTGTCACGAAGCGCCATAGCCGCCTTTGCCAAACGTCTGCCGGAAATATAGTTCTTCAGGCTCATACCCACAATCTCATGAAACTGCGTTGAGCAATAATACGGAGAATATCCCAACTTCTTTGACATATCTAAAAGAGTAGGCTTCTCTGTCAGATTATCCTCAATGTAGTAAATCATTTTTTGTATCGCTTCATTCCACCTGTACAATTCCTTTCCCTCCTGTCACAGATAGGATAACAGAAAATGACACTTCAAATCTTGATATAAGTTGCAAAAATGAATTTGTACTCCGAAAACTGTTTCTAACTGTTTGCTTTTATCTTAGCCGCAATACTTTCAAAAGATACCGGCATGTAATCTATTCTCTCCACCGAAACACAATAGTGCTGATTGCTATATGTCTTAAAGAGTGGTGAATTGTGAACATGTCCGAATAAATTTGCATAGGGCATATTTGAATTTACATACAATGGCTCATGGGATAGTATCCAAAAATTTTCAATAATAATCGGGCAATCATACACTTCCCTAAAACCGGCGTCTCTGTAATAGTCATTTGGCTTTTCGTCATGATTTCCCTTTACAAGATATTTAGCACCATTTAATCGACTTAATACAGAGGCTTCCTGTCCATCCGCTCCAAAATCACCCAAAATGTAAACTACATCATCCTCTTTTACCAGATTATTCCAGTTCTCAATCATTACACGATTCATTTCTGCCACATTTTCAAATGGTCTGTTTTCATATCGTAATATATTTGCATCCGAAAAGTGTGTATCTGCAATAAAAAATATCGACATCCTCTATCCTCCCATTTATTTTTCATAAAAGTTAAGGAGCCAGAATTATGCCAAGGCAATTTGCACAAAAACGTAATAAGCAAACATCTAAACTGCGTTTTTAGTGACTGACAAAATCCACCGGTTACGGAGACTAGGCTCGAAGCCTTTGCTGAGAGGCTTTAGTCGCAGTTACCGGTTAGTTTGTCAGCACGTTGCAGTTGTTTGCGTTTATATTTTTTGTGCAAATTGCCTTGGCATAATTTTAATCCCCCAATCTCATGAAATAAAAAAAATCCTCGAAATCAGTATAAACACTGCATTTCAAGGTTTTCTCGGGTTGGGCTGTTTAATTAACAGTCAACAGCTCGTAGGGGAATCGAACCCCTGTTTCCGCCGTGAGAGGGCGGCGTCTTAACCGCTTGACCAACGAGCCATTTTGCAAGTACCGTGTGCCTCAGCACTTGGTACTTGCTTATAATAATACATCTTCAAAGAAATTGCAAGTATTTTTTTAAAAATTTATACAACTTTTTTGAAACCCTTAAAAACACCACTTTAGCAGCCAAATTACCCTACCACAAAAACTAGAATTGCAGGTCGAATAAACTAATCTGGTTTGAGGCCGGCAAATCGCCTAAAAGGCCCATTTCTGCCATGGAGTCCACCACGGACTGGGGTACCTTGGTACGGTTCTTGAAATCCTCTCTGGACAGGAAGGGCCCATCCTTTGCAGCTTCTACCACTGCATCCGCCGCCTTTTCACCCATACCATCGATACTACTTAAGGAAGGCATAA
The DNA here is from genome assembly GCA_045597105.1 of Acetatifactor sp. Taxonomy (GTDB): domain Bacteria; phylum Bacillota; class Clostridia; order Lachnospirales; family Lachnospiraceae; genus Acetatifactor. The sequence continues at coordinate 2,814 of JAZODQ010000062.1, read as the reverse complement.
GCTTACCGTCAATAATCTGGAAGCTGCGTGCCTGTACACGGAAGATATCAATGGGCATGAACTCAAAACCTCTCGCATACATCTCCTGCACAATTCGCATATCTGCGTAAGTATCCTTTTCTTTATTAGACAGATTATCCAGATTCTTTTTATAAAAGGCCAGCGTTTCCTCCAGATGTTCCTTGCCCTGACACATGATTTCGTAGGAAAATGCCTTGGCACGAATACTGAAGAATGCCGCATAATAAGCCAGGGGTGCATAAATCTTACAGTAAGCAATTCTCCATGCCATCATTACGTATGCAACCGCATGTGCTTTAGGGAACATGTACTTAATCTTCTTACAGGACCAGATATACCACTCCGGAACATCATTTTCCCGCATAGTCGCTTCCCAGTCAGGGGTCAGTCCTTTACCCTTACGTACACTCTCCATGATTTTAAAGGCGGTACCACTTTCCACTCCCTTGTTAATCAGATAAATCATAATATCATCTCGGGTACAAATAGCCGTGGAAATGGTTGCCGTACCTTCCTGTATCAATGTCTGGGCATTGCCCAACCATACATCCGTACCATGGGACAGACCTGAGATACGGGCCAAATCCGAAAAGGACTGGGGCTTGGTATCCAAAAGCATCTGCATCGCAAAGTCCGTACCGAACTCAGGAATACCCAATGCTCCAAGCTGACAACCGCCCAAATCCGCAGGCGTAATTCCAAGCGCTTCCGTACTCTGGAACAGGCTCATTACCTTTTTATCATCCAAAGGAATGGTGGTAGGGTCTTTGCCCGTCAAATCCTGCAGCATACGTATCATGGTAGGATCATCGTGTCCCAGAATATCCAGCTTTAGCAGGTTATGGTCGATGGAATGGTAATCAAAGTGTGTGGTGATGGTATCCGTAGTCATATCGTTGGCAGGATGCTGTACCGGCGTGAAGGAGTTAATATCCTGCCCCAGAGGCAATACAATCATACCGCCCGGGTGCTGTCCCGTACTACGGCGTATACCGGTACAACCGGTGGCAATTCGCTCAATTTCACCGTTACGCTTATGAATGCCTTTATCTTCAAAATAGTGCTTTACCAGACCATAGGCTGTCTTATCCGCCAATGTGCCGATGGTACCGGCACGGAAGGTCTGGCCTGCCCCAAAAATTACTTCCGTGTATTTATGTGCCTTGGACTGATACTCACCTGAGAAATTCAAGTCAATATCCGGTTCCTTATCACCGTAGAATCCTAGAAAGGTCTCAAAGGGAATATCATAACCGTCCTTGTGTAACAACGCTCCGCAGTTGGGACACTTCTTATCCGGCATATCAATGCCCGCACAGCCTGAATAGGCCCTGACTTCATCACTTTCAAAATCTACATAATGACACTCACTACAATAGTAATGGGGACTCAAAGGATTTACTTCCGTGATACCCGACATAGTCGCTACAAAGGAGCTTCCTACGGAACCACGGGAACCTACCAGATAACCATCTTCTACTGATTTCCATACCAGCTTCTGGGCAATGATATACATTACCGCGAAACCATTACCGATAATGGACTTCAGCTCACGCTCCAGTCGCTCCTCCACCTGAGGCGGCAACACCGGACCATATATTTCGTGGGCTTTATTTTCACAAATCTCACGTAAAGTTTTATCTGAATCCGGAATAACGGGAGGACATTTATCCGGTCTGACCGGGGCAATGGTCTCTACCATATCCGCTATCATATTGGTATTTGTGACCACGATTTCAAATGCCTTATCACTGCCCAGATAAGAAAACTCCTCCAACATTTCCTCGGTAGTATGCAGATACAGGGGCGCCTGGTCATCCGCCTCCGCAAATCCCTTGCCCGCCATGATGATACGCCTGTATACCTCATCCTCCGGATCGAGAAAATGCACATCACAGGTAGCTACAACAGGCTTATGGAACTGTTCTCCCAGCGCTACTATTCTGCGGTTGATATCCCGAATATCCTCCACGGAATTCACATTACGCACCTTTTCCGAGTGAATCATGAACATATTGTTGCCTTCAGGCTGTATCTCCAGATAATCATAAAAATTCACCAATCTGGCAATCTGTTCTTCACTTTGCTCATCCAATATGGCCCTATACAATTCACCTGCTTCACAGGCACTTCCCAGTATCAGGCCATCCCGGTATTTATTCACCAGACTTTTGGGTACTTGAGGGAATCGGTTAAAATAATGCAAATGTGATTCGGATATCAGTCGATACAGATTGATTCGTCCCAAATCATTCTTGGCCAGAATAATCGCATGGTGACGTTTTAACTTACTAATTGCTTCCTTACCCATTTCGCCCAGGGCATTTACCTGGGATAGTCTGGAAACCTCTCTCTGCTCCAGCATCTCTATAAAACGTATAAATATTTCTGCAGTACATTCTGCGTCATCCACTGCACGGTGATGATGCTCCAGGGATACTCCCAATGCTTTTGCTACCGTATGCAATTTGAAATTAGAAAGCTCCGGCTGTAACACTCTTGCAAGGGCCACCGTATCCAGATATGTAAAATCTCCAGTCAATCCAAGTCTGCGGCTGTTTTCCTTAATAAATCCCACATCAAAATTTGCATTGTGTGCTACCAGTACACAATCCTCACAAAATGCCAGAAAATCAGGCAGTACCTCTTCGATTAGCGGTGCATCCAACACCATATCATCATTGATGCTTGTCAGTTTCTCTATCTCAAAAGGAATGGGCACCTGCGGATTTACAAAAGTAGAAAATCGGTCTACAATAACACCACTTTGTACCTTTACGGCTCCGATTTCAA
>JAZODQ010000061.1:0-2026 GCA_045597105.1 Acetatifactor sp. | reverse complement strand
TAATTAGTCAGAGGGATGTGCGTCTTTGCTTATTTCCATTTTTCTCACTGTTATAACAAAAAGTATTATTACAAGTATTGTAGACAGTAAATCCGCAACAGGCTGTGCCCATGCCAGACCATTCGCTCCCATACTTGTCTTCAAGATAAATAAGGCAGGGATATAGATAAAACCCTGACGGCTCAAATTAATGATAAGTGCAGGTGTTGCTGCTCCGGCTGCTTGAAGTGCATTTGCCAGAACGTAGAAAACACCGAACAAGAAACTGGTTGACAAAAGAATTCTCACAAAATCTACTGCATATGTGAAAGCCTCCTGTTCCGTGAGGAATATGTGTACAATTTGATCCGTAAATAAGTAACAGATAATCGTCACGGTTAAACTAAGTGCCAATGCAAAAGAAACGGAAAAGCGCATTACCTTTTTAAAACGGTCCCATAGATTGGCACCAACACAATAGCCAAGTAAAGCTTGAACGCCCTGTCCAAAGCCGATACATACCATACCGGTAATCATCGTCACCTTAGCTGCAACACCAATTCCTGCTACAGCCATATCTCCAAAGGAAGCCATCTGACCGTTCATAATAATCTGAGAAATACTCATTAAAAGCGAACCGAGGGAAGCAGGAACACCGATAACCAAAATGCTACTGCACACCTTGTTTCGAAGCATGAAATCTCTAGGATGAATACTAAGGATAGATTTTCCTTGCAAAAAGTACAAAATATAATAGCAGGCACCAAATATATTACCTATGGCGGTAGCAACAGCAGCTCCAGTAATTCCCCAGCCAAATCCAAGAATCATGATTGGGTCCAGGATAATATTCAGTAAATTACCCAGCAATTGTCCCATCATCGCTTTTCCTGCCTGACCTTCTGCGCGGATAACATTTGAATAGCAATTCGCAATCAGAACAAAGGGACCACTGAAGGTTACAATAGTAAGATAGGATTTTGCAAAGTCGTAGGTATCAGCACTGGTTCCCATTACTACCAGGATTTTTTCCATAAAGATTAAAAACATAGCCGACATTGTAATGCCGACAATAACACAACTCCACATACAGAACGCACTGGCCTTTTTTGCATAATCTGCCTTGCCTTCGCCAAGTGCTCTGGAAATCACCGAAGTTCCGCCAATGCCAAAAATCGTGCCCACAGACATGAAAATTAAAAATACAGGGGTTGCCATAGAAACCGCAGCTACTTGATAGGCATCATGGGTTAGGCCTATAAAGAATGTATCAGCCAGATTGTAAATCAATACCATAAGCATAGCAACCATTGCCGGTACCGCATTTTTCAAAACCGCTTTAGGCACTGGTGCACTACGAAATACTTCCAATTCTTTTGTCATTTCCATAAAGATTCTCCTTTTCAACCATAGCACACTATTGATAGCATGCTATTAAAATATGTTGTTAATATGCCCGCTTTTAGCGAGCATACTTTCATTTATCTACATACTTTCTGTAGTAAATTGCAAAATTGTTTTTTTTCTGAGTCTGTTAGTTCGGACAACAACTGTGCTTCCATGTTCTTGATATGAGAATGTGCATTTTTGCAACATTCTAATCCGGCTGCCGTGATAGCTACTCTTTTTACTCTGCGGTCATTCGCGTCAGCAAAACTTTCCACATAACCTTTTTGTTCCAAACGGACCACGATTCCGGCTGCCGTTGATTGCGCTACGTGTAGTAAAGATTCCAGTTCTTTCAATGGTAATTGCCGTTCGGGAATGGTTTCCAGTTCCATCAGGACACGCATTTGTGTAAGTGTCAAATTCTGAGAAGCTAATACATTATTTGCTTGTTTCTCCAATTCATCGTGGATCTGCTTGATGAGCTTTCCACATTCATAATTTTGCTCCATTTATCTCACCTTCCAAGAATATAAAAACAATAGCATGCTTTTGATTGCATGTCAATGAAAATTTTGTTTGATTTAAGATACAAGAATTGTTTTTTGTGGGTGGAGTTAGTGTTTGGATTAGATCATGATTACCTCAGTGTACATACTCC
>JAZODQ010000060.1:0-4294 GCA_045597105.1 Acetatifactor sp. | reverse complement strand
TCTGGCTAGTTCATGGGTGCTTCCTTTTCCTTCAAGGTATTCTTTTACTACCATCTTTTTAAATTCAAAACTATATTTTGACATAAAAAACCGACCTCCAATCGTTAGTTTTTTAGGTCTAACTTTTGGGGGTCGGTTCAGACGTGCGGGCTGCCATTTGAGGCTCTTTATCGTCAGTACCTGTTTATCCGATACTACTTGATCTTTTTGGACTTTGCTTTGTACTTCTCTATCTGGACATAATCCTCCATGATACCCAGTATCTTGTCACGTCCTTCCTGATTCAGCTTTACATAATACTGCATCACACGGTTCTCCAGCAACTGCGCCCCCAGAGATGCCTCTGCCTCTAAGTGGGTAAAATCCACCGGATTCAGACTCAGCTTATCACACATGCGAATCACTGTACCATATGCCATACCCTCAATACCACGCTCAAGCGCAGTTACCAGAGTACTGTAAGGTATATTCATCTCAATCGCAAACTGCCTTACACTGCGATACTGTTTCAATATTTCTTTTTTCAAAATTTCTGCCTTACTCATCTGCTCTCCTCCATAATTTAAACGTACCTTCGTTCCTATCGCAATCTGCAACTCCATCCCCCACATTGCATCTATACGATTTAAAAAATAAAACACCTAACTAATATACGATTTTCCGCGTTTTTTTTCAACCACCTTATTCAATTTTTTTAATTGTTTATAAAACTTTTAGGAATTAACAAAATTCTCATCCATTCCGTAGATTTGTATGATTTCCACCTGCTCGCTTTCAAAAATGTCTGTAGGCGTGACAATGGAGCCTCCATCACTGTCAAGGTCATAACCAAAAGTTGCGTATGCTGCCCATATCAAGTGGGCACAATGGGTTCCGTTAGGAAGAAGCTCTGCCATATCAGCCCCTGAGCTCTGCATCTGCGTCTCATCCTCCACCTGCCATTTCCGCGACAATAACCGGTACTGGATCCCCTGTAGATTCTCTTCCGCATACTCTGTTACCGCCTGTCGCTGCTCCAAAGTCAAGCCTTTGACACGCAGTACTGCCACCGAAGGGTAATTCACCCAGTGCCCCATGGAAAGAGTTGCAGAGTCCGTCCCCAATACAAGGGCTTCCAAAGTACGCCCTTCCCCGGCATCCACCACCATTGCCGCATGCCCACAGCGCCACCCCAGCACATGGGAATTAAAAGAAATCAAAATATCCCCCTCTTCCAGCACCGGAAATGCCTGCGAAAAGGACAAATTCACAGACTCTTGGGTAAGCTTTTCCTCCCGGGATATGATGGTATTGGCCCTGCAAACCATCTCTACCGGAGCAAACAATCTCTGCTGCAACACCAATAATTCTGACTGTCTGCCCTGCTCCCAAAGGGTACGTATACCCGCTTCACTAAGTCCCGTCTGTAAGGATAGCAGTTCATAGTCCGCCTTATCCGGTACTGCCTTTTCCAAAATCTCCGTCAAATCCACCCGTGGATAGTTAGGCCCCATATGAGCCTTGGTCTCTGCATGCCGGGTCCAGATCAATGCGGCAATCATCAAAGCAGTGATACTTGTGCATAAAAATAGAAAGACTTTTCTTGCTCTCATAAAAACCTCCGGCAATTTCGTCTTTCTATAGTTTTGGCTGTTTATTGATAAATTATGTTATTAATTTTCAAACAGGACTTTCACACAAAAAAGAGTTGGCCGAAGCCAACTCTTTGGTAAGTTCATATTATTCAGATTACTGAAGTAAGGATAATACACCCTGGTTAGACTGATTAGCCTGTGCCAACATGGACTGTCCTGCCTGAGCAAGGATGTTGTTGTTGGAGTATCTAACCATCTCAGTAGCCATATCGGTATCACGAATCTGGCTCTCTGCTGCGGTAGTATTCTCTACTACGTTGTCTAAGTTAGCGATGGTATGCTCAAGTCTGTTCTGTACTGCACCAAGTGCGGAACGCTGTGTAGATACCTGCTGGATTGCGTTTGCAATAGTATCGATTGCATTGGTTGCATTGGTATCATCAGAACCATCTACACGGAGACCGTTGATGCCCAAGCCACGTGCACTCATCATCATGATGTCTACATCAATCTTGTTATCATCATCAGAGTCTGCACCAACATGTAAGCTGAAGTTCAGGCTGTCATTTAAGTCTGCAAATGTTGTAACTTCAATAACATCTTCATCATTTGCATTCTTAGTTGCAGTAATACTCTTCATATCTCCCTTAAGATCAAAGTCACTCTTAACTGCAGCTAACAATTCCTCCATGCTGCCAAATGCCTTAACAGGTGCATCCTCTGTAGCGGTATCATTCACTGCATCAATTACATCAGAAATGCTTCCTAAATCATCTACATCCTCATCAGCCTTTTCTACTGCCTCTACTACATAGTATGTAGCATCACCAAGAGTTACTGACTTTCCGGTAAAATTAGTATTAGCAACTGTTCCGGTTACATCAACATCACCTGCATCTACTGCATCAATAGCCAGTTCCATAACGCCTTCGTCATTAACTGTTCCGATATCAGCCAGATTTTCTGTAGCAGTTGCATAAGTCAACTCAGCCGGTTCACCGGTTGTTTCATTTACACCCTTCAGAAGATAACTTTCATTGAACTTTGTGGTTGTGGAAACACGGTCGATTTCAGTTACTAACTGGTCGATTTCGTTCTGAATATAGCTTCTGTCATCTTCTGAATTGGTTCCGTTTGCTGCCTTAACTGCCAGCTCGTTCATTCTCTGTAACATATCCTGAACTTCGTTCAGTGCACCTTCTGCGGTCTGTACTGCAGAGATACCATCTTCTGCATTCAGGGAAGCCTGGGTCAGACCCCTGATCTGCTTTCTCATCTTTTCACTGATGGATAAACCTGCTGCGTCATCAGCTGCACGGTTAATCTTGTAACCGGATGATAACTTCTCAGTTGACTTAGCCTGAGATGTTGTGGTTAAACCTAACATTCTGTTTGAGTTCATTGCTGTAAGATTGTGCTGTACTACCATATATAAATCCTCCTTGAAGTGGCGAGCTCATCCATGTGCTCTATCTGTTTATTTATCCGACCGGTGCATCCCTGCCCTTGCATCTTGTGCTACCGATCCATGTAAGCCGGAACCTTCCGTTCCATTTGCTTTACTTGATATATATATCGGAAGGATTTGGAAACACTTTAGGGGGATTTAGAATTTTTTCAAAAAAATGTTGACAAAATATTGTCCTTTTTCAGCGCTTTCTTAAGACCAATTCATATCCCATGGCATTTACGATTCTGCAAAGCGTTTTAAGCGCGGGACTGTGCTCCCTTTTTTCCAAGCGTGATATTTCCTGCTGTGTACTATCAGAAAGCTCTGCCAGCTGTGTCTGTGTCAAATTCAATTCTTTTCTGATTCGTACCACTTCGTGTATCAGCTGATATTCATTTCTGCTTCTATCCCAAGCATCGGCAAATCCAGATGTCTCTGCCTTTTTATCTATTATCTCTTTATTAACATTAATTTGTGAAAACGGCATGCTTCTTACTCCTTTCAACCACATCGTTCAAATGTATTATATTAGTTTCTTGCCAAGTAACTTTGATAATTCACCGGCTCTTTCCCTAATTATTTTTACATCCTTTTTCTCTGTTTTATTCTTTTGTTTCCTACACGCATGTAGCAAATAAATATTTTCTTTATCGGCTATTACGTAGAATATTCTGTTATGTTTATAAAAGTATACCTCCTGCACTTTGCCTTCCCAATGTTTAGTTATCAATGTATCCATTCTTCCATTTTCCATTTGCATCAATACATCATAGGCATCTATCTGCTCATTGATGATGAGCTTTTCTATATACTTTTTTATCAAATTCGTACCACTTTTACTACAATAGGGATGTATCTTCATAAACCTCCGTATTCCTGTTCGTAGTAAGAATGTATCTTATTTATACAACAAATTTGTTGTGCTGTCAATTCCAACTAAGAACATATATGTATTTAAATAATTTAGGGAATCTTTCGCCAGAATCGGCATGAAAACAGTTTTTTTACATAGTAACATGTTAAGACTTGAATTGGAAGGCTATATATAGTCTTTCTATGAAAACCTATAACTTTTTAATGTCTATGTTTTTATACTTCAAAAGAAGGACCGGCGATGCCGGTCCTTCCCTCTTATTTAGCAATTATTCAATTAGCTATTCTCATTAACCTAACAGAGATAATACGCCCTGGTTAGACTGGTTAGCCTGTGCCAACATAGCCTGTCCTGCCTGAGCAAGGATGTTATTGTTGGAGTACTTAACCATCTCGG